>NZ_JAZGQA010000115.1:0-15193 GCF_048593855.1 Yersinia sp. 2542 StPb PI | reverse complement strand
GGGAGTGAATTAAAATGGATAGAGATTGGCATAGACAAGATATTTTAGCTGCAATACGGAAAGCGAAAGGCTCACTAGCAGCATTATCAAGAGAGAGTGGGCTTTCGCCAAGTACATTAGCTAACGCGCTAACACGCCCGTGGCCCAAGGGAGAAGTAATTATTGCAGACGCTATCGGTGTTTCCCCTCGAGAGATATGGCCCAGTAGGTTCATCGATTATCGAGGGCGGATGATTATTCGAAGAGTAAGGCAAAACTAACGTTAAGAGGGTGGTTTAAATGGATAAGACACTACTAAACTCGCTTAAAATGTTAATACCATTTTGGGAAAATAGTTCGGAAGCTTGGGGGGTGAAAGATAACAAGTCAGTATTTATTTATGCAAATAATAGGTTTGGTAAATTATTAGGGTTACCTGATAAATTTAGTGTGGAAGGGCGATTGGATGGTGAGCTTCCAGCACCAACGGCAGAGTTTCAGACTGAATTTCAGGAACATGATCGTCAGGCGATATTATCGAAAGAACGAGCGACAACGATTGAAATACATGCATTTGAGCGACGTTCCTATTTTCAACCTTACTTTTGTGATAAGTACCCATTAATAGATGAACTCGGCATTTCACAAGGGCTTATTTTTCATGCAAGACCAGTAGAAGATATAATATTAACGCATTTAAATAAAATAAAAGTCCCCACCTCACTTGTATTTACCCCACCATCAGATCTTTTTACTAAAAGAGAATGGGAGGTATTGTTTTATATTTTACATGATTTCTCAAGTAAAGAGATTGCTAAAAAAATCCATTTATCAACCCGGTCAGTGTGCAATATAATCCAAAGCATCTATCGAAAAACCGGTGTAGCCAGTAAACGGCAGGTTATAGAGTATTGTTATGAGCAGAAGATAAATAATTATGTGCCGCAGAGTTTCTTTGAATACTCGGGTTCTTTTCCACTCGCAGGGTAATGGCAAACTAAATATAATAGGGAGGTTGGGATGGAAGAAAATCTGAAGCAATCACTAGAGGTATTAATACGGTTTTGGGAGCACAGTTCAGAACCTTGGGGGATTAAAGATAATCAATCAAGATTTGTTTATGCAAATAATAGATTCAATAAATTATTAGCTTTACCTGATAAATACTGTGTAGAGGGGAGGTCTGATGGCGAACTTCCCACACCAATATCAGATTTTGAGGCTGAGTTTCAAGAGCATGACCGTAAGGTAGAGTTATTGCAGGATCGTATAACAGCGGTTGAAATACATGAATGGGATGGCCTTTCCTATTTTAAGCCTAATTTCTGTGACAAATATCCGTTAATAGATAAAAGTGGGATATCGCAAGGTGTTATTTTTCATGTTCGACCAGTACAAGACATCATTTTAACTCGTTTAAATAAGATAAAAGTTCCTACATCACTTATCTTTACACCTCCATCTGCATTATTCACCAAAAGAGAATGGGAGGTATTGTTTTATATCTTACATGATTTCTCAAGTAAAGAAATTGCTAAAAAGATCCATTTATCAACCCGGTCAGTCTGCAATATAACCCAAAATATCTATCGGAAAACCGGTGTAGCCAGTAAACGGCAGGTTATAGAATATTGTTATGAAAATAAGATTAATAATTATGTGCCGCAGAGTTTCTTTGAATACTCGGGTTCGTTCCCTCTTATGTAGGACAAATTTCTGTGCCGATTACATGAAAAATATCATGTAATCGGCGTTGTCGCCCAGCAGCAATCTGGTAGGGCAGTGTAAAACGCCCTTATTGCCCCGCTACGCTATGCACTTCACCATGCTGCATAGTTTGATTGACTTGTTGCCCATTGCTGTCAGTAGCTTGTAGAGAGCCGCTAACAGTAGGTTTCAATGGTGTATCGGCAGCCAGACTTCCTTTTATCTGTAATTTTAGGTTGCCCAGGCCTTGTAACGGTAATGCTGGCCAGCCCCAGTTTTGTAAGATATCCAGATTGACAGAACGGCCGGTCAGCGCCAGTGATAAGGCTCGGGCAGGCGTTTGGTCAATACTGGCGGTGGACTCCAGTAAGCCCTCTTTGGTGAATGCGCTTAACTCACTAAATGTAATCTGTTGTTCATTGGCATTAAGGGCCAGTGACGGACGGCGAATATCATTTTTATTAAACGTCGCATTACCTGCATTCAACATTAATGAGCCAGACCATACACCCCACTGATGGTTTTTTGCCAACAGTAAGTTAGTGCCTGCGGCGTCCAGCGATGTAATCTGGAAGGGGAAGTCAGGGCTGATATCAATCAACAAGTTACGATTAGCACTAAGCTTGCCGACGTACACCTCGGATAGCCAGCTTGGCAATGTTTGTTGCCATTGTTGCTTCCAATCGGCAGGCAGAGTGTAAACCAGCGCGACCAGTGTCAGTTCATCCAATTGCAGGCGATGAGTATCGCGCGCCCAATTCCCCTGAGTTCTTAATAGACCATCCTGCCAGCGGGTTGAGAACTGATTAATTGCGACGCCAGCCGGAGATAAAGCAAATGTTGCTATTGGGTCAATCAGATGAATATTACCCTTGATAATATCACCGGCATTGAAGGACAGTTCGCCATCCTCAGTTTGCCAATCACCTTGTTTAAACGTGATATTTTTTAGCGTCAAATCCAGGTCATTAAATGCCCAGCTTTTCCCTTCTACTCGCGCATCAATTAAATCAAAGCGTTTTAGCGTAATCGGCGGGAGTTGTAAGAATGTATTCCAAACATCATCTATCGATGCTGGTGTTTGCAGGCGGATATTGCTGAGCCGCAGGCGATCGACCAGCCAACTGCCATCAGCCGCTTGGCTGGCGTTACCTGTCAATTCACCCTGCGCGATATCTGCGCCGAAATTGGTTAGGGTCAGGGCATTTTTCTGTATCGAGCCTTGCAGATAAAGTTGTTGCGCGGTAATACCGTTAATAGTTAAAGAACCGGCACTAAACTGAAATTGAGCATTTTCGCCAAGGCTATTACCCGGTTGTGGCTGCCAAGGCACCAAACCGCCAGTCACTTGTTGACCCGCAATCTTCCACTGAGCGGCTGAGTTTTTCGCCTCAAGAGTGGTATCGAGGGCCATATTAGTCAACTGCAAGGTATCAGCCTGTAATGGCAGCGGTGATGGGCTGTTACTGAGGATTAAACGACCATTTTGCAGATTGAGACTGAGAAGGTGTCGAGGCTCGGTCAGTTGCCGCCAACTCAGGCCAAACAGCGCTTGTTGGGCAACAAGAAACGGAGGCTGATTGGCCCGGCCCAGAGTGATATCACTGAAACTGATTTGTCCCGGTTGGGACCATGAGTGGTCTATTTTACCCAGAGAGAGGCGATATTCACTATTATCACTAACCCAACGGCTCAGCCAACCGGCAGCCCAACTGGTTTGGAGCAATACGTAACACAGCACTACGGACAGCACCAGTAGTAGTAATAACGTTAGCAGCACTTTCCCGAGAAATTTCATCCGGTCTTTCCACGCCTGTCGGTGATACGGAACCCTGTTTATGCCGTAATTTGTCCATGAGCTCAATAGACAATCAGTTATCCGGCGATAAAAAAATGGCCGGGATCGTTTACGACCGGCCATTTCATTGACGTGTTGATGTAAAGATTATTTTTCTTGTGGGAAGAGTAAGTTAAGCACAATGGCAGTAATACCACCGGCAGCAATCCCGGAAGAAAGCAGTGTTTTTACCCAATCTGGCGCGAATTGTAGAATCAATGGCTGTTGTGCCACACCCATACCAACTGCCAATGACAGAGCCATAATCATAATAGCGCGGCGATTGAGTGTTTCACGAGAGACAATACGCACGCCGGAAGCGGCAATGGTACCGAACATCACCAGCGTGGCGCCCCCCAGCACGGGTTCAGGAATATGTTGCACGAAACCTGCAACCGCCGGGAACAAGCCCAGTACAATCAGCATCAGTGCGACAACGAAACCGACATAACGACTGGCGACACCGGTCAACTGGATCACGCCATTGTTCTGGCCGAAGCAGGAGTTAGGGAAGGTGTTGAACACCGCCGACAGCATGGAGTTCAAACCATTCGCCAGCACACCACCTTTCAGGCGTTTCATATACAACGGGCCATGAACCGGTTGCTCAGAGACATCCGAGGTCGCGGTGATATCACCAATGGTCTCCAGTGAGGTCACCATGAAGATTAACATCAGTGGTACCAGCAGATTCCAATCAAAGGAGAGGCCATAATAGAGTGGTGTTGGGATAGTGATCAGCGCGGTATCTACCACCGGGCGGCTCTCTGGCAACATACCCAACGACCAGGCCAGCAAGTAACCCACGGCCATCGCAATGACTAAAGAGGCCACACGCAAATACGGGTTGCGCTGGCGGTTCAGTAGAATAATCACCACTAATACGGCACCCGCTAATAGCAGGTTTTTCGGTGCGCCAAAGGTATGGTCACTCATTGCACCATAACCGCCGCCAATTGATGTCAGCCCAACCTGAATCAATGACAAACCGATGATCATCACCACGATACCAGATACCAGTGGGGTGATAATGCGGCGCGCCAGATGCAGGAAGCGGGAAAGTATAATTTCGGTGCAGGACGCCACCATTAGCGTACCAAACAGTGCCGCCATCATGGTTGGGATATCTGCGCCGCCGTTTTTTAGCGCCAGGCCACCCATAATCAATGGCGAAACAAAGTTAAAACTGGTGCCCTGAATCGATAATAGGCCAGAGCCAACTGGCCCCCAGGTTTTAATTTGCAGTAACGATGCCAAGCCGGAGGCAAACAGCGACATGCTAATAATGCGTTGGGTATCTTCCGCTGGTAGTCCCAGCGCCTGACAAATCAATAAGCCAGGGGTTATCACTGCGACAAACATCGCCAATAAATGCTGGCAAGCAGCGAACAATGTTTGGGCGAGTGGGGGGCGGTCTTCTAAACGGTAAATCAATTCGCTGGGGCGAGTGGCTGCTTGCTGTGGTGTATCAAGCTCGGCGGATTGCGTAGACATGGAGTGGCATTCCCGGATCGGCAAAGAGGGCATTTTAATGATCCGGCTCACAAAAGCAATCGGTTGCGCTGCGTTTTTAAAAATAATTCTATTCGGTGCTCACCTGCATTTTTCTATTACTAAACTTGTAATGGGCGGCGTTTTTTCTTCTAATCCCTTCCTTAACTGTTTTGGCGTTTTTAAGGAACTGTCTAACGTCATATTTTTAATCGATATTTTAATCGCATGGAGTACCAAGATGTTTCATCTCGATACCTATGGCACGCTAGTCGCGGCCTGCTTGGTTTTATTATTAGGCCGAAAACTCGTACAAACTGTCCCATTCCTGAAAAAATACACTATTCCTGAACCGGTAGCCGGCGGTTTGTTGGTTGCCTTCTTGATGTTGCTGATGCAAAAGACTCTTGGCTGGGAAATCAGTTTTGATATGTCGCTCAAAGATCCCTTGATGCTGGCATTTTTTGCAACTATTGGTTTGAATGCCAATCTGGCTAGCTTACGTGCTGGTGGCAAAGCCTTGAGCGTATTTGTGTTTGTGGTCATTGGTTTGTTGCTCATGCAAAACGCAATTGGTATTGCGCTTGCTAAATTGATGGGGCTAGACCCGCTGATGGGGTTACTCGCTGGCTCAATTACCTTATCAGGTGGGCACGGTACTGGTGCTGCGTGGAGTAAACTCTTTTCTGAACGCTATGGCTTTGAAAATGCAACAGAAGTTGCTATGGCTTGTGCAACATTTGGTTTGGTGCTGGGGGGATTGATTGGTGGCCCGGTAGCCCGCTACCTGGTGAAGCGATCTTCCACACCCGATGGTACGCCGGAAGACAGCGAAGTCCCTTCCGCATTTGAAAAGCCTTCGGCCGGGCGCATGATCACCTCGTTGGTGTTAGTTGAAACCATCGCCATGATAGCTATCTGCCTGATGGCAGGCAATGTGATTGCGGGTTGGTTGCAGGGCACGATGTTTGAACTGCCAATCTTTGTTTGTGTGCTGTTTGTCGGGGTTATCCTCAGTAACACGTTGTCGGCAATCGGCTTCTATAAAGTCTTTGATCGTGCGGTATCAGTGCTGGGCAATGTCAGTCTGTCACTGTTTTTGGCAATGGCACTGATGAGTTTGAAGCTCTGGGAGCTGGCTTCACTGGCATTACCGATGCTGGTAATTTTGTCAGTTCAGGCACTGGCGATGGCGTTGTACGCTATCTTTGTCACTTATCGCATCATGGGGAAAAACTATGATGCAGCGGTACTGGCGGCGGGGCACTGTGGTTTTGGTCTGGGTGCAACACCGACTGCAATCGCCAATATGCAAGCGATTACTGACCGTTTTGGCCCATCTCATCTGGCGTTCTTAGTGGTGCCAATGGTAGGTGCATTCTTTATTGATATCGCTAATGCGATCGTGATTAAGCTTTATCTTTTACTGCCAATATTCCCAGCGGTGGTAGGGTAGCTGTACTCTGGGGCGAGTTTACTTGCCCCTTATTCATTAAGCGTTAGTGTAACGCGCTCGCTCTGGTAGCCAGCGCTCAATCAATGCGCGTGCATGTTCAGGATATTGCTGGTGCAGATGGCGAGCTATCCGTTGGACTTCGGGAATCATCGCCTGATCGCGCAGTAAATCAGCCACTTTGAACTCCGCGCTTCCAGTTTGCCGTGTCCCCAACAATTCGCCCGGTCCACGGATTTCTAAATCCCGCTGGGCAATGACAAAGCCATCATTACTATCACGCAACACTTGTAAACGCATTTGGGCGGTTTTACTCAACGGCGTTTTATAGAGTAATACACAATGAGAGGCGACAGCACCACGGCCGACACGGCCTCGTAACTGATGTAATTGCGCTAACCCCAAGCGTTCCGGGTTATCGATTATCATCAGGCTGGCGTTAGGCACATCGACCCCAACCTCGATCACTGTGGTTGCCACCAATAGCTGCAACTCACCCTGTTTAAATGCCTGCATAACTGCCTGTTTTTCTGGTCCTTTCATGCGCCCATGAACTAAGCCGACTTTAATTTCCGGCAAAGCAATTTTCAGTTCTTCACAAGTTACTTCGGCGGCCTGCGCTTCCAGGACTTCAGATTCCTCAATCAGTGTGCAGACCCAATAAGCTTGCCGACCCTCTTCCAGACAGGCATTTTTAACTCGCTGGATAACATCACTGCGGCGGGTATCAGGGATTGCCACTGTAGTCACCGGTGTTCTACCAGGGGGAAGCTCATCAATCACTGAGGTATCAAGATCTGCATAGGCAGTCATGGCCAGCGTTCTTGGAATTGGGGTCGCGGTCATAATAAGTTGATGTGGATGGAAACCTTGCTCCTCACCCTTTTCCCATAAAGCGAGCCGTTGATGAACACCAAAACGATGTTGTTCATCAATAATAACCAGCGCCAGTCCAGAGAACTGCACCTGTTCTTGAAACATCGCATGGGTGCCAACAACCATTGCAACCTGACCGCTGGCGACCGCTTCTTGCTGCGCTATACGGGCTTTACCTTTTTGCTTGCCAGCCAGCCAGCCCACTTGCAGCCCCAACGGTTCTAGCCATTGGCGGAAAGTGGAGGCATGTTGTTCTGCCAGTAATTCGGTGGGTGCCATCAAAGCAACCTGCTTGCCGTGAGCAATTGCCCGTAGCGCGGCCAGGGCTGCAACCAATGTTTTTCCTGAGCCAACGTCCCCTTGAATCAATCGCATCATCGGGAAGTTATGGGTCATATCCTGCTCAATCTCCGCCACTACTCGTTGCTGGGCATGCGTGGGGGTGAAAGGTAGCGCGGCCAGAAAACGTTGTTTGAGTTGTTGCTCTGCCAATAGCGGTAATGCCCGATAGCTTTGCGCGCCGGCCCGGACAGCCAACATACTGAGGTTATGAGCGACTAGCTCTTCCATGATCAGCCGCTGCTGTGCAGGATGCTTGCCTTGATCTAAATCAGCCAACTGAATATTTGCTGGTGGGCGATGCAGGGTATGAATAGCTTCTGGCAAGCTAATGAGTGAGCGGCTTAACTCAATCGGCAATAATTCGGCAATAACACAAGTATCCAGCATCGCCAGCGCTTGATCGATAAGTTTGCGCAAGGTCGCCTGACGAATCCCTTCGGTGGTGGGATAAACGGGTGTCAGGGACTCTTGTAATTCAACGCCAATGTTCTCGCCATGCACCCGATATTCAGGGTGAATGATTTCCGCCCCGGTATTGCCCCGTTTGACTTCGCCGTAGGCGATAACATGCTTGCCCGGAGACAAACTGTTTTTCATCGCAGCGTTGAAGTTAAAGAAACGCAGAGTGAGAACACCACTACCGTCGCTGATTTGGCAGGTCATCATGCGGCGGCGGCCAAAGGTGATATCAGAACGTAGAACCTCGCCCTCAACATTAACCGAGAGACCAGGCATTAAATCGCCAATACGATACAGGCGAGTACGATCTTCATAACGCAGTGGCAGGTGAAGCAGTAGGTCTTGGATGGTTTCCAACCCCATTTTAGCCAGTTTCCCAGCCTGACTTGCACCAACACCGGAAAGTGTACTGAGGGGTACTGCATCCAGCAGGCGGCCTTTCATTTAAGACTCCGTGGCTTGCATGGCAGACCACCATTGTGCATCGGCAATAACCTGACCCTGCTCATCAATATGCGGTTGAGGTAGCCCTTTCCGTTTGGCGACTTGTGCCAATACCGGATAGCCCCCCTCAAACAGTAACCGTTGCTGCTCATCTTCGGGCAAGACACTTTTTGCTCGCTGATACATACCTGCATTTTGCCGCTGCCGTTGGGCTTCATATAAAATCAACGCAGACGCGACAGAAACATTGAGTGATTGCACCATGCCGATCATCGGAATAATGATGTCTTGGTCCGCGAGTGCTAACGCTTCCTCAGATATACCGGTCTTCTCCTGTCCCATCAAAATACAGGTTGGGCGGGTATAGTCTATTTCACGAAAATCGACAGCATTATCAGACAGATGCGTTGCCAGAACTTGCATGTTCTGTGATTTCAGATGAGCAATGGCATCGCTAATATGGGTGTGTGTTTTGACTTGTACCCAACTGTTGCTGCCGGCCGCGGAAGAGAGTCGTGTATACATCTGAGTCGTTGGCCAAATTGCATGTACTTGATGGATACCGACAGCATCAGCTGTACGAATGATAGCGGATACATTATGGGGTTTATGTACTTGCTCCAGGCAAACCGTTAGGTCCGGCTGCCTGGTAGCCAGCATTTCACAAATCCGCGCATAGCGTTGAGGATTCATAGGCGTTAGTTACGATTACGGCTGACTTTAACCACATCTGGCATGATACGAATCTTACGCATTATGTTAGCCAGATGGACCCTGTCACGGGTAGTCAGGCGAATAAAGGCACTGTATACCCGGCCATCTTTCTCTTCAGTATTCAGGCTCTGAATATTAGATTCGGCTGCATTGATTGCCGCAGTCAGATTTGCCAAAGCACCTTGCTGATTGAACATATCGACTTTAATTTCAGCAATGAACTCTTGTTCAGTCTCTTGATCCCACTCAACCGCCATAAATTTCTCAGGCTCTTTCTGGTAGCCACGGATATTACGGCAAGACTCATGATGGATAACCAAACCTTTGCCTGGGCTGATATGAGCAATAATCGGGTCACCGGGGATAGGACGGCAGCACTTGGCAAAGGTAATTAGGACGCCATCGGCACCCTTGATTGCCAGATTACGGGTGCCAGAGGTCGCCAGCGTTGATAGGTCACCCAACAGGTTTTTGGCCACTACCACACTCATCGCATTACCCAAGCCAATTTCTGCTAGCAAATCATCTAGCGTCGCCAGTTTCATACGGTCCAGTTCATGCTTGATATTATCTTCAGAAATATCAGACAGTTTTCGACCATTTCCTAACGCATGATTCAGTAACCGGCGGCCAAGGCTCACCGATTCATCACGTTTCAGGTTTTTCAGCAACTGGCGAATTTTGGCTCGCGCTTTCGAGCTGACAACAAAGTTCAGCCAGGCCGCATTTGGCCGAGCACCCGGAGCGGTAATAATCTCAACGGTCTGGCCACTGTTCAGTGACTGAGAAAGCGGGTAGGGCTGACGGTCAACACGCGCACCTACACAGGCATGGCCAATATCGGTATGCACAGCATAGGCAAAGTCGACAGGTGTCGCACCGGCAGGTAATTCAACGATGCGCCCTTCTGGGGTGAAAACGTAAATCTCATCAGGGAATAAATCAGATTTTACGCTTTCAATAAATTCAAATGAGCTGCCTGCACTTTGCTGTAACTCCAGCAAGCTTTGCATCCAGCGCTGAGCGCGAATTTGTGCGGTGGTGCCAGACTCACCCTGCTCTTTATAAGCCCAGTGTGCAGCAACTCCCATTTCGGCCATCTGATCCATATCTTCAGTACGAATCTGTACCTCGACCGGAACCCCATGAGGGCCGATTAATGAGGTATGTAACGATTGATAGCCGTTAGCCTTAGGGATGGCAATATAGTCTTTCACTCTACCGGGGCGTGGCTTATACAGGCTGTGAGCCTGACCCAACACGCGGTAGCAAGTATCGACTTCTTTGACGATAACCCGAAAAGCATAGATATCCATGATGGAGTGAAAGCGCTGCTCTTTCAGGTTCATTTTGCAATAAATGGAATAGAGATGCTTTTCACGACCACTGACTCGGCAAGGAATACCGGCCTCAGTCAGACGCCCTTCAATCTCCGCCAAGATTTTCTGAATCATCTCTTTGCGGTTACCACGTGCGGCTTTCACCACTTCTTTAATTACGCGATAGCGATTGGGGTAGAGCGCTTCAAAACCCAGCTCTTCCAACTCGGTTTTTAAATGATGGATACCCAGCCGATGGGCCAGTGGGCTATATATTTCAAGGGTTTCACGTGCAATGCGGCGACGTTTATCTGGGCGTAAGGAACCCAGCGTTCGCATGTTATGTGTGCGGTCAGCCAGTTTGATCAAAATAACGCGGATATCCTGCACCATCGCCATGATCATTTTGCGGAAGTTTTCCGCCTGAGCTTCTTTCTTGTCACGAAAATTCAGTTTATCGAGTTTAGAAACACCCTCGACCAACTCGGCTACGCTTTTCCCAAACAACTGCTCCATATCTTGATATGTAGCAGGAGTATCTTCAATGACGTCATGTAATAACGCCGCCATTAAGGTTTCGTAATCGAGCCGCATCTCCGCGAGAATACAGGCCACAGCAACAGGATGAGTGATATAAGGCTCACCACTGGAGCGTGTCTGACCCTCGTGAGCATCACGTGCAACAAGATATGCCTGTTTGAGGCGCTTAATCTGCTCCTCTGGCAGGTAACGTTGAATCAGCAGATTCAGGCTTTCAAACAGGTACAAGGCAGACTCGCTGTCTAATTAACGACGACCTTCAGCAATCGCGGTTACCGCTTGGATCTCTGCGGCTTCCTGCTCTTGCTGTTCTTGGCGTTCACGAACATCGAGAATCTGATTAGTAATCAGGCCTTCTTCAATCTCGCGTAGCGCAATCACAGTAACTTTATCGTTTTCTTCTGGAACCAGTGCGTCTTTACCGCCGGACTGGATTTGACGTGCCCGACGAGCAGCGACCAACACCAGGTCAAAACGGTTACCAATTTTCTCTACAGCGTCTTGAACAGTTACGCGTGCCATAATTCTGCTACTCCACAGGTGACGAAATGACGGGGCATGATACTGAAACTCGGTTCAGTCTGCCAATAATTTGGTGATTAAAGCGTCATGCCGCTGTTTCTGGCGGCCTAAACGCAGTCGTTCTGCGCGAATAATGGTTTTCAGATCAGATAAAGCCAGATTGAAATCATCATTTACGATTAAATAATCATATTCAGCGTAATGGGTCATCTCGGCGACAGCTTGCGCCATTCGCTTAGCGATAACCTCTTCGCTATCTTGCCCACGGCCTCGCAAGCGGCGATCCAATTCTTCCTTGGAAGGCGGCAAAATAAAAATACTGCGTGCAGTGGGCATTTTTGCACGAATTTGCTGCGCACCTTGCCAGTCGATATCTAAAAATACATCGACACCGGTTGCAAGAACCTGCTCAATCGCCAAACGTGAGGTGCCATAGTAATTTTCAAATACTTTGGCATGCTCAAGGAAAGCATCGTCATCAATCATCTGGCAAAACTCTTCTTTAGAAATGAAGAAGTAATGTTCACCGTGATTCTCACCCGGACGTATTGCACGCGTGGTATGGGAAATAGAAACCTGCGTGTCGTACAGCGGTTGTGTTTTTAACAAAGCCTGAATCAGGCTTGATTTCCCTGCCCCACTGGGCGCGGAAACGATGTATAGCGTGCCTTGGACCATGATGACGTTTCAGTTGATTAGGTTGATATACCCTTCTTACTTGACGTTGCAACGGCGCTAGCAGCCCTCTATCCAAAATCACTGACTTTAGTCAGCACATCAGGATTTGCTCGCTTGCTACCTATCCGCAACACCAATTACTTTGGGTGTATATAGAAAGCAGAAGTGTGAATCTCCGCACAGTATACACGGCTGCTACGCGTCATGCAGCGTTACAACACATTTCACCTGAATGTTTCGTCTGTAAACAGCTCGATTTTCTGATTTTGCGGCGAAGATTGCGTAATTTTCATTTGTTGCTGTAAGCAGAAAACTATTTTTCGGTAGCGCCCGCATTTAATTTTTTTGGTCTTCGACGGATAAGACATTTCAGGTTTTACTTCCGGTCACCAAGGAAAGGGACTGATGAGCATGCTGAATTTAAAAATATTTGTTCTGTTGATAGTCAGTTTTATACATTGGTCTTCCAGAGCGGAAGCTATCTGCCCTGAATGGCCGCCAGAAAGAATGTCGGTTGAAATTAACTCACTCAAGAAACAACTGGATAAGTGGAATGTGGCTTACCATCAGCAAGGTATTAGCGTGCTTGCCGATGATGTTTACGATCAATTGCAGGAAAAATTACAGTTATGGCAGTCATGCCATTTATTGCCGGACAAACAGGAAAACCGACTTACTCCTGGTAATGGGAAGTTTCTTCATCCGGTTGCGCATACCGGACTAAAAAAACTTAAAAATGAAGCTGCACTGGCTGATTGGATGGTGGGGCGGAAAAATCTCTGGGTGCAGCCAAAAATAGATGGTGTTGCAGTAACACTGGTGTATCAGGATGGAAAACTGATGCAACTTCTCAGTCGAGGAAATGGTTTGAAAGGCCAGAACTGGACTGACAAAGCACCATTTATTACTGCTATTCCTCAATATATCGCTACCGCGCCTCCCTGGTTAACGCTGCAAGGGGAGCTATTCCTACAAATGGACGACCATCAACAAGCATCGTCTGGTGGTGTCAATGCCAGGGCGACAGTTGCTGGTGCACTTATGCGTAAGTCTCCAGCGGCATTACTACCCCAATTGGGCATTTTTATATGGGCATGGCCTGATGGACCAAGCAGCATGGTGGAGAAAGGGACACTATTGCAAGCGATGGGCTTCCCCTTGACCGCTAAATACAGCAAACCAATAGTATCAAGTCGCGATGTTGCACACTTTCGCAAACACTGGTTGCAAACACCGCTGCCTTTTGTAACTGATGGCGTTGTTATCCGACAGGAACAGGAGCCAGCCGGACGCTACTGGCAGGCCGTTCCGGGGCACTGGGTTGTGGCGTGGAAATACCCACCACAACAGCAAGTTGCTGAAATTAAAGATATACATTTCACGATAGGCCGCACTGGTAGAGTGACAGTCGTTTTACAGGTTTCACCGGTAAAAATTGATGACAAATGGATTAGGCGAGTGAATGTTGGCTCGGTCGCGCGTTGGCGGCAGTGGGATATTACATCTGGCGATCAAATCGTTATTGCACTGGCCGGGCATGGTATTCCACGGTTGGATAGTGTTGTTTGGCGGGTAAGCCAACGGCAGACGTTCACTCCTCCAGCAGAGGATCAATTTCATCAATTGAGCTGTTTTCGCCTTATCCCTCCTGAATGTGAGCCGCAACTTCTCTCTCGTTTGACATGGCTTAGTGGCCCAAAAGGACTAGATATACAAAGTGTTAGTAGTGGATATTGGCGAGAGCTGATCCATCATGGGCTGATCAATGATTTGGTGGGGTGGCTATCCCTCACTAAAGCCCAAATAGCGGGTGTTCCTGGTATAGGGATAGTCCGTGCTGAAAATATTTATCAGCAATTTCAAAGCACAAGGGAAAAACCCTTTTCCCAATGGCTACTGGCATTGGGTTTTGCGCGGGGTACACTTGTCAATTCTCAATGGCGGTCACTACAACAACGCAGTATCGCCGAGTGGAGTTTAATACCGGGTATTGGGCCGATTCGAGCAAAACAGATTACTCATTTCTTACNCCACCCAGAGGTGCAAGCTATGGCTGACTTTTTATCGCAACAGAACATTAGCGGGTTCCAACTTGAGGAGTAAACCTTCACGTACCTGACTTAATGCTCTGAATGCTCATATTTGAAGATTGGCAGGCCCAGCCGGAATCGTAATGCTAACAGTCGTGCACTTAGCCCGGTGACGAGTGTAATGATAACAACCCAATTATGTGACAGTTGTGTGTATTGCAGAGCAATGTAGATCCAGGCGGCAGCGAATGAGATACCAGCATAGATTTCTTTCTGGAATACCAAGGGGATACTGTTACAGAACATATCGCGCAGGACGCCGCCAAAAACGCCGGTAATGACGGCCGCAATGGCGGCAATTATCGTACTGTGGCCCATATCAAGAGCGATTTGTGCCCCAATAATAGAGAAAACGATCAGCCCAATTGCATCAAGCACCAAAAACAAATGGCGTAAATGCTTCATTAGTGGCGCCATCCAAGTTGTGACGATTGCAGCAACGGCGACAATAACAATGTATTCCGGGTGTTTAACCCAACCCAGCGGATAATGGCCCAGCAGCATATCTCGGACTGAACCACCACCAATTGCCGTTGCAGATGCAATAATAATGACACCAAACATATCCATTTGACGGCGGCCTGCAGCCAGTGCCCCGGTCATGGCTTCAGCTGTAATACCAATAATATAAAGAACACTGAGTAGCATAATGAATCAAATTTCTTAAGGGCAGTAAAGGCCGCAGAGTAGTGACTAAGGCTGGTTGTCGCGACTGAGATTTTCTAAGTCATATATTTAAGAT
>NZ_JAZGQA010000114.1:0-15264 GCF_048593855.1 Yersinia sp. 2542 StPb PI | reverse complement strand
ATACTAATATCAATTAGTTATGCGATTTTATTGACGATTGAAAATGAACGGTCAATCGCATGGTAAGCCGGGGACGCGTTATTTCAGTGTTTCTGAGAATATTTGATCTTCATCGCAGAATGAAATGTTTCTTCTGTAATTTGATTTTATGAAAAAAATATTTGTTTATAATCCCTGCTATGTTTCTCCTTACTGTCGTCAGCCAGGCGAAAGCTAACAAGTCTGCTGCTTCTCTCCGGCATATGTATCTTCAGGGGCTGAACGTCACTTGGTCACCATGATGTAGCGCAACAGAGCAAAGGATGGGTAAATGAATAAGATTCGGCTAACCACTGCACAGGCATTAGTCCGGTTTTTGGACAACCAATACCTGCAAGTTGATGGTCAGGAAATCAAATTTATCAAAGGGATTTTTGCTATTTTTGGCCACGGTAATGTGCTGGGAATGGGGCAGGCGTTGGAACAAAACTGTGGCGATTTAGTGGTTCATCAGGGGCGGAATGAGCAAGGGATGGCCCATGCCGCTACCGGTTTTGCCAAACAAAAACTGCGCCAGCAAATTTATGCCTGCACCTCATCCGTCGGGCCGGGCAGCGCTAATATGATTACCGCCGCTGCAACGGCAACGGCCAATCGTATTCCCCTACTATTGCTCCCAGGCGACGTATTTGCATCCCGCCAACCGGACCCGGTGTTACAACAAATAGAACAATCTCATGACATTAGCATCAGCACTAATGATGCATTCAAACCGGTTAGTAAATACTGGGATCGCATTACGCGGCCAGAACAACTGATGAGCGCCTGTATTAATGCGATGCGGGTTCTGACTGATCCGGCAGAAACGGGGGCTGTGACACTGAGCTTGCCACAAGATGTGCAGGCTGAAGCCTATGACTATCCTGACTATTTCTTCCACAAGCGAGTTCATCGCCTTGACAGACGCCCTGCCAGTGCCGCCATGCTGGCTGATGCCATTGCGTTACTGACTGCCAAACGCAAGCCCATTTTGGTGTGTGGGGGAGGGGTGAAATACTCGCAAGCCGGCCAGGCATTGCAACGATTTGCTGAATGTTTTGGTTTGCCGTGGGTAGAAACGCAAGCCGGTAAAGGCACTATCAGCTCAGAACATGAATTAAATCTTGGTGGTATTGGTGAAACCGGTTGCCTGGCTGCTAACACATTAGCAAAACAGGCGGATCTGGTGATCGGCGTTGGCACTCGCTATAGCGATTTCACCACGTCTTCTAAATGGTTATTCCAGAATCCAGACGTTTCATTCCTGAATATTAATGTCAGTGCCTTTGATGCCGGTAAATTGGATGGTTTGCAATTGTTGGCTGATGCGCGTGAGGCATTATCAGCATTGCATCAACAGCTTGGCACTACCGG
Source organism: Yersinia sp. 2542 StPb PI (assembly GCF_048593855.1). NCBI lineage: Bacteria > Pseudomonadati > Pseudomonadota > Gammaproteobacteria > Enterobacterales > Yersiniaceae > Yersinia > Yersinia sp. 2542 StPb PI. The sequence continues at coordinate 13,872 of NZ_JAZGQA010000114.1, read as the reverse complement.
TTATCAAGCCGGATGGGGGGGTGAAATTGCTCGCATGCGCGCGGAACAATTAGCTGAAACGCAGCGGGTTTATCAGGTGCAATACCGTGCCGACGATTTCGTTCCTGAAATTAATGACCATTTGGACCGTGAACAGGTTTTTGCTGAATTTATCAATAAAACCGGCTCTTTCTTGACGCAAAGCCAAGTGCTGGGAGTACTGAATAACACATTACCTCCTGATGCCATCATTGTTGCGGCTGCGGGTAGTTTGCCCGGCGATTTACAGCGGGTGTGGCGTACCAAAGGGAGTAACGACTATCACGTCGAATACGGTTATTCGTGCATGGGTTATGAGGTGGGTGCCGCACTGGGTGTGAAGCTAGCTGAACCAGACAGGGAGGTCTACTCATTGGTTGGGGACGGCGCATTTATGATGCTGCATTCCGAACTGGTTACCTCTATTCAAGAGCGTAAAAAAATTAACGTTGTGCTGTTCGATAACATGACGAATGGCTGCATCAATAACCTGCAAATGGAACATGGCATGGACAGCTATGCCACAGAATTCCGCTTTCGTAATGAGGACACAGGCCAATTAGATGGCAGTCTTGTTCCGGTTGATTTTGCCATGCTGGCTGCCGCCTATGGCTGTAAAACATATCGTGTTTCTACCGAGCAACAACTGATCGATGCATTAACCGATGCCCATTCGCAGGCAATTTCTACCTTGATTGACATAAAAGTGCTGCCAAAGACCATGGTACATAAATACCTGAGTTGGTGGCGGGTTGGGGTTGCTCAAGTTTCTGAAAGTGAACGAACCGATGCAGTCGTTCGTGAACTGGAAAAAAATATCGCCAAAGCCCGTGATTACTAAGGCTAATTAAGCAGGCAATCAATGCGTTATACCCAATAGCTTTCAACACACAAAATGGCGGTACAGGGATGTGCCGAGTCATGAGGGCTGCCAACGCACCTGCAACTTGAGCTGGATGTGAAGTCGTAAAACGAGCAGGTATCACCTGCAAACCGAAACTTCATGAGGAAAATAATATGTCGTTAAATATTGGTGTCATCGGAACAGGTGCTATCGGCCAGGATCATATTCGTCGTTGCAGTAAAGTTTTACAGGGTGCTCGTGTGGTTGCTGTAACGGATATCAATCAGCAGCATGCCACTAAAGTTATTCGTGATCTGGGTATTGAGGCGAATATCTATGCCGATGGGCATGAAGTGATTAATGCAAAAGAGGTGGATGCGGTATTAGTCACATCTTGGGGGCCGAGCCACGAAGAGTTTGTTCTGGCAGCCATTGCTGCGGGTAAATATGTATTTTGTGAAAAGCCGTTGGCGGTGACAGCTGAAGGGTGTAAGCGAATTGTAGACGCTGAAGCCGCCAAGGGTAAGCGCTTGGTTCAGGTTGGGTTTATGCGCCCTTATGATCAAGGTTATCGCGCACTGAAAGATGTGATTACTCGTGGGGAAATCGGTGAACCTTTGATGCTGCATTGTGCTCACCGTAACCCGAGAGTCGGCGAAAATTACACCACCAATATGGCTATTACTGACACATTGATCCATGAGATTGATGTACTGCGCTGGCTGCTGGATGATGATTATGTCTCCGTTCAGGTTGTTTTCCCACGTAAAGCCAAACACGCTAAAGCGCATCTGAAAGACCCGCAGGTGGTGTTATTTGAAACGGCGAAAGGAACGCGCATTGATGTTGAAATCTTTGTGAATTGCCAATATGGCTATGATATTCAATGTGAAGTGGTAGGTGATACCGGTATTGCAAAATTACCAGAACCCTCATCCGTGCTGATGCGCAGCCAGGCACGGCTATCGCATGAAATACTGACCGATTGGAAAGACCGCTTTATTGATGCTTATGATGTTGAGTTACAAGCATTTATCAATGACGTTTTAGCTGAAAAACTCACCGGTCCTTCTGCCTGGGATGGTTTTGCTGCCGCCGTTACTGCGGATGCCTGTATTGCGGCACAGAACAGCGGTGAAATTGTTCCTGTGAGTTTGCCGCCACGACCTGATTTTTATAATAAATAACATCAAACTCTGCTGCCTGTGCGCTAGCTAGCCTGCTGCCGCATAGTCAGGTTTTTTGTTGCAAATGGAGTTTATCTCAAGCTTGCATGTATCTTGCGTGAAACGGGGGAGCGATGAAGATTGCATTTGATGTTGATGTCATTAAAGACCTTGGTATCAGCAATATGGTTCGTCAAGTGGCAGAATGGGGATATGACTATATTGAACAATCACCGCATCCGCAGTTAAACCCATTTTATAAACACCCAAAAGCGGGCCGCGAAGTTGTTGCTGAATATAAGAAAGTACTAAAAGAAACCGGGGTGCAAATATCTTCCTTTATTGTGGTTTATCGTTGGGCTGGGCCACTCGAGGCAAGGCGGCAGGCTGCGGTGACCAACTGGAAGAGAATGATTGAAATTGCAGTTGAAATGGGTGTCTCTGTGATTAATACCGAACTTTCTGGCGATCCAAATGAGCCAGAAGTTTGCGAAGAGATGTGGTATCGCTCAATGGAAGAGTTATTGCCGATTATTGAACGGGAAGGGATTCGGGTAGAGATTCAATCTCATCCGTGGGATTTTTGTGAAGAAAATAATGAAACCGCAGATTTAGTGAAATCACTCCGCAGCGATAATGTGAAGTATCTGTATAGCGTGCCCCATACCTTTTTCTACGATAAAGGCAAAGGGGACGTTGCCAGCATGCTGAAATATGCGGGTGTTGACCTTTCTCATGTATTGATTGCCGACACCATGAATCACACCAAGCATTGCCGTTATATTGTGAATCCACCGGGTGTTGATGCGGTTATTCATCAACATGTTGGTATTGGTGAAGGGGAAGTCGATTTCTCTGCCTTATTTCAAACTCTGCGCGATATGGATTTCGCTAATCGCACCTTTAAAGTCGGTGGTGAGTCAATTATTGCGACTTCTCTTTTTGGTTATCCAGAAAAAATGGTGCATCAGGCGGTGGCTACTCGCGAACGTATTGAGCGCGAATTGTTGGGGAAATAAAGTCGCCCGGCGGCCTCAGTTGCAAGTTCTCTTTAAGATTTTAAATAAAAACGTAACCCAACGTTATTGACGTTGCGGTGAACAACGCCGCAGCTTCAAGCGCCAACGGTATATTTTTCTGCATTAAAGACGGGCAATTAATCACATTTTAATTGTATTCATCTCTATAAATTGGATGTATCGCAGAGGTTTATTATGAATAAAGAACGTGTGAAGTTAGCAATCGCGCCAATTGGCTGGACCAATGATGATATGCCTGACTTAGGCAAAGAAAATACCTTCCAACAATGTATCAGTGAAATGGCTCTTGCAGGATTTACTGGTTGCGAGGTTGGTAGTAAATACCCGCGAGATCCTAACGTACTTAAACCTATGCTTGAGCTGCGCGGTATGCAGATTTGTAATGCATGGTTTAGCACTTTCTTTGCCGATGACCGGCGGGCCAAGACCATTGATGAATTTATTAATCATATGAATTTCCTCCATATAATGGGGGCAAAAGTGATTGGTTGCTCAGAACAAAGTAAGAGCATTCAAGGGACGACGAAGGCAGTATTTGAAGAAAAACCACACTTCACCGATGTGCAATGGCAGCGAGTTGCTGATGGTTATAACGAATTAGCCAAGATTGCGGCAACCAAAGGTATGCAAGTCTGTTTGCACCACCATATGGGGACGGGGATCCAAACTACCGAAGAAATAGATCGTTATATGAGTATGGTTAACGACGATGTATATCTGCTCTTTGATACAGGTCATGCCTATGTTTCTGAGGGGAGCCAGGCGGCGATGCTGGCTATTTTGGAGAAATACCTGCCGCGTATTAATCATGTTCATTTAAAAGATGTGCGGGATGAAATAGTGGCTGATGTGAAAGTGAATAAACTCAGTTTCCTCGATGGGGTGAAAAAAGGCATGTTCACTGTACCGGGCGATGGGGTAATTGATTTCCGTCCGGTATTTAAATTGCTGGATGAAAAAGGTTATCAGGGCTGGATGGTCGTAGAGGCAGAGCAGGATCCGGCTATCGCTAATCCATTTGAGTATGCAGTGAAAGCCCGCCACTATATTAAAGAAACCGCGAACATTTAGTCATATTCAGTTATGGCAGGGGATAGGTTGGTACACTATCCCCTGAGGATTAGGCGGATATCTTGATTCGCCCCATATGATACGCATCGATATATTGGCCCTCGCGAAAAGCAAAGCGTGGGCTGGTACCTTCAATTTCAAAGCCAAACTTGCGGTAAAGCGCGATAGCCGCCAGGTTATCGACAAACACTGTTAGCTCAATACGTTGTATATTCAACCAGTTATCACATAATTCAATCATAGCAGTCATTAATGCACTGCCGATGCCTTGTCCACAGTAATTTGCATCAACAGCAATACTAAAAGTGGCGACATGCTTACGCCGTGCCCGTTGGTTGGCTTCGACAGTCAGTTGTCCAACGATCTCCTCGTCAATACATGCCACCAGGCTATGCATCCCGGCGGGAAAATCTTTAATTCTTTTGGCCCACATCTCTTCAGAAGGTAGGGGAAGCTGTAACGTGTCGCGATAAACCTGTGGATGAGAAAATAACCGCCGCAAAGCGGGATAGTCGGTGAACTCCACATGGCGTATCTGCACATTTTCCATAAACATACCCTTACTCTTACTCTTACTGTTTGAATTACCTAATAAAATAGCGTTTTATTTACCTGAGTCAATAATATTGCAAGTGGTTAGAAAAAACACTTTACAAGTGAGAGTGATAATGATTATCATTGTCGTGCTTTCAGATGAGACCATCAGCGTTTAGGTGTTCACATTACGAAGGCACGACATTGCTCACATTGCTTCCAGTGTTTACTTAGCCAGCCGGGTGCTGGCTTTTTTTTTGCCTATTTTGCACTGTTTGTTCGCTGCATCATTGGTTCGTAGGCAGTCATATCTCAAGTTCTCTCAACGTTTTCTTTCGCTAATTACTTCAAATTCAAATCATTTGTCTTTCAACTTATTAATCAGTCGAATTTTTTGAACAGAGGAGTGAGTTTTTTACGCTTTCATATTCTCCCGCGACATCTAGACTAAAGAAAACGTTGAGGAGAACTGAACATGATCTATTTACGCAAAGCAGAAGAACGGGGCCATGCTAATCACGGTTGGTTGGACAGTTGGCATACCTTCTCATTCGCTGATTATTACGATCCAGAATTTATGGGGTTTTCAGCACTGCGAGTGATTAACGAAGATGTGATCGATGCAGGTCAGGGGTTTGGTACCCATCCGCATAAAGATATGGAAATCCTGACTTATGTGCTGTCTGGTACTGTCGAGCACAAAGACAGTATGGGTAATAAAGAGCAGATCCATGCCGGTGAATTCCAGATTATGAGCGCAGGTACCGGTATCCGCCATTCAGAATATAATGGCCGTGACGACCAACCGCTGCATTTGTACCAGATTTGGATTATCCCCAATAAGACAGGTTTGGAGCCGCGTTATGAACAGCAGATGTTTGATATCCCGCAAGGGCGGCAGTTGGTGTTATCACCGGATGCCCGCGATGGCTCGCTGAAAGTATTCCAGGACATGACACTCTGGCGTTGGGCACTGAAACGTGAGGAGCAGTCCATTTATCAGATTCAAGCAGAGCGCCGCATCTGGATACAGGTAGTCCGTGGTAAGGTCTCTATCAATGGGCATCATGCCGCGACCAGCGATGCATTCGCTATCTGGGATGAAGCTGCACTTTCTATTCATGCTGATGAAGACAGTGAAATTTTGTTGTTTGATTTACCGCCAGTTTAAGTTTGACCATCCCATACCCTAATAATTCGAGTTGCAGGCAGGCGGCAATTGAGTGACAAATTGGTTGCAAACCATTTTGAACGGCGCTTGCGCTGGCCCGCAGGGTGAGCCTCTGATGAGGCTCATAATCCCGATGAGCTTACTCAGGTAAGTGATTCGGGTGAAAGAAAGCAGCCAATGCATATGCAGCTTGAAGTATGACGGGTATATGTAAAAAAGGGTATGTGCATCGCGCCATACCCTTTTCTTTGCTAGAATAGTATCCCATTTACCCAGCCTCAGTTCATTGATAATGAAGAAAAAAAGGCCAGTGCTCCAAGACGTCGCCGATATGGTTGGGGTGACCAAAATGACCGTCAGCCGGTATTTGCGTAATCCAGAACAAGTTTCCGCGCTTTTGCAGAAAAAAATCGCGCTGGCGTTAGACGAACTGGGCTATATCCCCAACCGCGCCCCCGATATCCTGTCCAACGCGACCAGTCATGCCATCGGCGTATTGTTGCCGTCATTGACCAACCAGGTTTTTGCCGAGGTTTTGCGCGGCATTGAGAGTGTGACGGATGCGCATGGCTATCAGACTATGCTAGCGCACTATGGCTATCAGAAAGAGCGTGAGGAGCAGCGGTTAACCTCGTTACTCTCTTATAATATCGACGGCCTAATCCTCTCCGAACGTCACCATACCGCCCGTACATTGAAAATGATTGAGGTCGCGGGGATTCCAGTCATTGAGCTGATGGATTGTATTTCGCCGTGTATTGATTTGGCCGTGGGCTTTAATAACTTTGAAGCGGCAAGGCAGATGACGCAGCAAGTTATCGCCAAAGGCCATCGCCATGTTGTCTATTTTGGCGCACGTCAGGATGAGCGTACCGTCATTAAGCAGCAAGGTTATGAGCAGGCGATGCGTGAATCCGGTTTGGTGCCGATGAGCGTGATGACCAGCCGTTCATCGTCATATTCGGCAGGTGCTGAGTTGTTGCGTGAAGCGCAAGCCAGTTATCCACTGATTGACAGTATTTTTTGTACCAATGATGACCTGGCAATTGGTGCCGTATTTGAGTGTCAGCGTCAGGGGTTATCTATCCCTTATGATATGGCAATAGCGGGTTTCCATGGTCACGATATTGGCCAGTCGATGGTACCCAAGCTGGCCAGTGTGCTAACCCCGCGTGAAAGAATGGGGCAAATTGGTGCCGAGCGTTTGCTGGCAAAACTGCGCGGAGAGGCGGTAGCGCCGAGGATGGTTGATGTTGGTTTCACCATCCTCCCCGGCGGCAGTATTTAAATCACAATGGTTTAGCTAAATAACTATTGCTGCCAGATGCTATATCACCATGGCTAATAACAGGCAACCGACCAGGCCGCAGACCGAAATAATGGTTTCCAGCACTGACCATGACTTAAAGGTTTCCACAATGGTCAGGTTGAAGTACTCCTTGAACAACCAAAAGCCCGGGTCGTTGACGTGAGAGAAAATCACGCTACCGGAGCCGACGGCAATAACCATTAATTCAGGGCTGGCACCGGTGGTGGCAATGAGCGGTGCTACGATACCGCCAGCCGTAATCGCCGCCACTGTCGCAGAACCTAGCGCAATACGCAGTACGGCTGCGATTGACCATGCCATCAGAATTGGTGATAAACCGCTGCTATTCATCATGTTGGCAATATAATGATCGACGCCACTGTCGACTAAAACCTGTTTGAAAGCACCACCGCCGCCGATAACCAATAGCATCATTGCAATGATTTTGATGGAGTCGGTCACGGTATCCATCACTGATTCCATTGACCGGCCACGGTTTAAGCCAAAGGTGAAAATCGCTATCAATACAGCGATTAAGGTGGCGATCACCGGGTCACCGAAGAACTCCGCATAAGAGAGCACTGGGTGGCCTTTTGGCAAAATCATCTCTGCCACTGCCCGCAATGCCATCAAAATCACCGGAACCAGCGCTGTACAGACACTGACGCCAAAGCTTGGCATCTCTTCATCGGTGAAGGTTTTCGGGTTATACAATCCTTCTGGTACCGGTTTATCAATTCCTTTTAGGAAGCGCGCAAACACCGGGCCGGCCAGAATAACGGTCGGAATTGCCAGTAAAGTCCCGTACAGCAGCGTTTTACCCATATCCGCATGGAAAATGGTCGCAATAGCTGTTGGGCCGGGGTGAGGTGGTAGGAAACCGTGGGTTACCGACAAGGCTGCAGCCATCGGCACACCGACATACAGCAGTGGGATTCGGGCGGATGCGGCGATACTGAATACCAGTGGCAGCAACAGTACAAAGCCCACTTCATAAAACAGCGCAAAACCGACAGTAAAACCGGTCAGCACGACCGCCCACTGAATGTGTTTTTTGCCAAATTTATCAATCAGTGTGGTCGCAATTCGTTGAGCGCCGCCACAATCAGCCAGTAATTTACCGAGCATGGCACCAAAGCCCATAATCAGCGCCAGACTGCCTAACGTTCCGCCAACCCCAGCTTTGATTGAGCCGACGACTTTATCGACTGGCATCCCTTGCATGATACCTACCGCCAGCGCGACCAGTATCAGCGAGATAAATCCGTTCAGTTTGAAACGGATCATCAGTAACAGCAGCATGGCAACGCCAACCGCGACAATGACTAATGGCATAGTATTTCTCCAATAACTTTGGGTATTTCGTTTTTTGTTATGATTTGCGGTCAGCTTCTTTTTATCGTCAGTAGGGTCGGAAGATGGCCTTTGTGATAAAAATCACATCTTCATTTGTTACCGGTATCATGATACCGGTAACATGGTAAAATACGGAACCATAGAGAGCAGTAAAATTCCCATTCTGAGATAGAGATCAACATTATGGCAGGACATAGCATTATCGTGATGGGTGTATCGGGTAGCGGCAAAACCACGGTAGGAGAGGCTGTAGCCCGCCAAATCCATGCCAAATTTATTGATGGTGACGATCTACACCCTCGCGCCAATATTCAGAAGATGGGCAGCGGGCATCCACTGAATGATGAAGATCGTATGCCGTGGCTGGAGCGTTTGAGTGATGCTGCCTATAGCCTGAATCATAAAAATGAAACCGGTATTATTGTCTGCTCAGCGCTGAAGCGCCGTTATCGTGATCGTCTGCGGGAAGGTAATCCGGGGATGGTGTTTATATATCTAAAAGGCAGTTTCGACGTCATCATGGAGCGATTAAAAGCTCGCTCTGGCCATTTTATGCCAACTGATCTGCTGAAAAGCCAGTTTGACGCGTTGGAAGAGCCGGGTTCAGATGAGCCAGATGTTCTCTGCGTCGATATTGATGCGGATATTGATAACGTGGTGCAGCGTTGTGTATTAGCACTGAAAAGTCGTAACTAAAGTGAGTTTATACCCAAGAGGGCGCGCCCCTCTTGGATTGCGCAACTGAGGCCAACCCTATTTGGTCAAATATGCCCGCACACCATCTAAAAACATCTGCGTAGATAGCATCACCAAAATTAACCCCATCAGCCGTTCCAGCGCACTGACACCTTTATTACCCAGCAGGCGCAGGAACAGATTCGACATCAGCAAAATCGCCGCAGACAACCCCCACGCAATCATCAACGCCAACACTAAATGGCTAATTTGATTAGGATATTGATGCGACAGTAGCATCAGCGTTGCCAGAATCGATGGGCCTGCCACTAAGGGAATAGCCAGTGGTACTAAGAATGGCTCTTCCCCAGCCGATAACCCGGTAACGTTACTTTCTGGGGTGGGGAAAATCATCTTAATTGCGATTAAAAACAGAATAATACCGCCAGATATCGACACCGTTTCAGTTCGCAGATTTAGGAACGCCAGAATCTTCTCGCCAGCGAACAGGAAAATCAGCATTAATATCAGCGCAATGAGCAATTCGCGAATCAATACGACTCGCCGCCGCTTAGGTTCCAGATGCTTGAGTACCGACATAAAAATCGGCAGATTTCCCAGTGGGTCCATAATCAAAAACAGCAGCACTGTTGCCGCAATCATCTCAGTCATTATTACCTCTAAGGGACTGGCGTTTCCCGCCAATCAAAGCCACATATTAGGAAGATTGCTTTGAATCATTCTGGTATCGAATAAATTCACTTGCCACTTTGTCCATATTTTGTAAGGTGGTATCAGGTCTATCTTAGTCAGTCTGCCGTACCCTTACAGCGCGCAGTTATACAAGACAGGCATCCATTAATCGGTGTCACCTTCCAAGGCAGGACAGTAAACATGAAAAATGTTGGTTTTATCGGCTGGCGCGGTATGGTCGGCTCAGTGCTCATGCAACGCATGATTGAAGAACGCGACTTTGACGGTATTCGCCCGGTCTTTTTCTCCACCTCGCAACATGGCCAGGCCGCGCCGACATTTACCGGCCAGCAAGGTACGTTGCAAGATGCTTATGATATTGATGCGCTGAGTGCATTGGATATTATCATCACCTGCCAAGGGGGAGATTATACCAACGAAGTTTATCCAAAGCTGCGAGAAATCGGCTGGAAAGGCTATTGGATCGACGCCGCTTCTTCTCTTCGTATGCAAGATGACGCAATTATTATTCTGGATCCGGTCAACCATAGTGTCATTCAACAGGGTTTAGATAAAGGTATCAAGACCTTTGCGGGGGGTAACTGTACGGTTAGCCTGATGCTGATGTCTTTGGGTGGTTTGTTTGCTAATAATTTGGTTGAGTGGGCATCAGTTGCCACTTATCAGGCAGCATCCGGTGGTGGCGCGCGCCATATGCGTGAGTTGCTGACTCAGATGGGTATGCTACATGCTGGCGTGGCTAAAGAGTTGCAAGACCCGGCCTCTGCCATTTTGGATATTGAACGTAAGGTCACTGCTGCAACCCGTAGTGGTACCTTGCCAACTGATAACTTTGGCGTACCGCTGGCAGGTAGCCTGATCCCGTGGATCGACAAACAACTGGATAATGGTCAGAGCCGCGAAGAGTGGAAAGGCCAGGCTGAAACTAACAAAATTCTGAACACCAGCAGCGTCATTCCAGTAGATGGTCTGTGCGTGCGCATTGGTGCGCTGCGTTGCCATAGCCAAGCTTTTACGCTGAAACTGAAAAAAGACGTGCCATTGCCAGAAATTGAGCAAATGTTGGCAACGCACAATGACTGGGTTCGTGTTATCCCGAATGACCGCGAGTTGAGCATGCGTGAACTGACTCCGGCTGCGGTAACCGGTACATTGAATACCCCGGTTGGCCGCCTGCGTAAATTGAATATGGGGCCGGAGTATCTCTCCGCCTTTACTGTAGGTGACCAGTTGCTATGGGGCGCGGCAGAGCCATTGCGCCGTATGCTGCGCATCTTGATGTGATTGGTTATTAAGAGTAATAACGATAAAGCCCTGATCTTATGGTCAGGGTTTTTTTATATGATTAACACGGCTTTTTTGTATCCCTCGATGTGTCAGCAACTACGTTGCACGTCACCCGGTACGGGCTTCGCACTACAGCAATTGGCTGATATTCAGCTCTTCCATTAAACGATAGTTATCTGAATAATCCACTGGGATGGCAATGACTGCCGGGCCTAATACATCCATAGCTTGATGCAATTTATGGGATAATTCGTCAGCAGATTCTACGGCAAAACCTTTCGCCCCAAAGGATTCGGCGTACATTTTGAAATCAATCGGGCCAAAGCTAACTCCCGATGGCCGATGGTATTTTTTCTGCTGCTGTATTTCCACCATGTTGTAACCGTTATCGACCCAAATAATATGCAGTAAATTGCTTTTCAGGCGCACGGCGGTTTCCAGCTCCATACTTGATTGCATGAAACCGCCGTCACCCGATACGGATACGACCTTTTGATGTGGGTTCACCAGTGCTGCGGCAATGGCCCATGGCAGTGCAACGCCCATAGTCTGTTGACCGTTTGACATCAAAATTTGGCGGGTGCGGAAGCTGTAAAGATAGCGGGCAATCCAGATGTGAAAGCTCCCCATATCGACACATAAGGTCACGTCACTATTAACAATATCCTGCATTGCCCGGACCAAACGCAGCGGATGAATAGCGAAACCACTCATATGGTCAGCCCGGCTGGCCAAGTCTCGTCGTTGGCGGCAGCGCTCTGTCAATACCGCCTGTGTTGCCAATGTTAACATTAACGGGCCATGTATCCGTGGGGCTAATGCATCCACTGTAGTGGCAATATCGCCCAATAACTCTTTTTCTGGTTGATAGGCTGCATCTATTTCGGCGGGTAAAATATCCAGATGTATCAGTGTCGCCTGGCCACTGTTCCACAGTGCTGGGTCATATTCCACTGGGCTATAACCGATGGTGATAATCACATCGGCTTGTTGTAGTAACTTGTCGCCAGCCTGATTATTAAATAAGCCCACCCGCCCGGCAAAATGATCAAAGTGTGCCTGATCAACCACCCCTGCGGCTTGATAGGTGCTGGTGACCGGTATTTTGCTATGGTGAAGTAAACGCCGTATGGCTCGAGCGTTTGCCGGCTGGCTGGCCATCAATCCGAGGAGCAAAATGGGATTTTTAGCGTTGTTAATCAACTTAGCCACGGCAGTAATCTCATCCAAGGGGGCACCGCCACTGTGTGGGCATGGTTGATGAATCAACGCCTGGCTGGTCACAGGGTTGTTGAGGATATCTTGCGGCAGGCTAACAAAGGCCGCGCCCGGCCGACCAAATTCAGCGGTTCTAAAGGCATTACCCAGGACTTCTGACAGCGCCGCAGAGGCAGTTACCTCCGCACTAAACTTAGTTATCGGGCGAAAAATACTCACAGTATCCATACTCTGGTGAGTTATTTTCAGGCTATCGGCCCGCTTTACCGCGCCGCCTAGCGCCACCACCGGATCCCCTTCAGAGGTCGCTGTTGCCAGCCCGGTAACTAAGTTGGCGCAACCCGGCCCTGAGGTGACTAATGCAACGCCTGCTTTACCGGTTAACCGGCCGATGGCCGCAGCCATGAAAGCCGCATTCGCTTCGTGGCGCACCACAATCGTTTGAATGCTGGAATCTTCCAGTGAATTAAATACTCGATCAATTTTAGCGCCGGGAATACCGAACACCTGTTTTACACCTTGCTGCTCTAAATGATTAACCACCAGATCAGCCCCGCACTGCCAAGCCTGAGTATGCGTTTCATTGGTCATGATGTGTTGTCCTCTATGGTTGATTTAGCCGCTATTAATTGATGTTTTACCGCCGGTTAACTTTCTACCGCGCGGATGGCGTTATTGAGATTTTGCGGGGAGAGATTGGCCTGGAGAAAATCAGCTTCCTGCGGCAGATCGATTACCAGTTTGGCCACGGTGCCGAAGGTCAGAACACCCTTTTCCAATTGGTAGTCGAGCACATGGCCACCGCCATTGCGGGTGTCAGTAATAAAATGCTCGTGGTAGCCGGCAACATTTATTCCTTGGGTATAGTCCGGGCTGCGAAAACCGATGATCACGCCATTTTGCTGGGTGAAATCAAACGTCGGTTGCTCGGAGATGGCTTCAAGCATGGGTTTATAGGGGCGCTGTTGGCAGGGAACGGTGCGGGTTTCAACGTGGCTGAAGGTGCCATCAATACGCAGAGCACAAAACAGATTATCTGTTTTGGTAAGGTCATCAATCAGGTTATGGAGCTGCTTTCTGCTTATTTTATGTTCGAAACTGCGTTTTTCGGTCGGCTGAAAAAAAGTCATTACTGCGAAAGGTGTCTTCTGTTCTGGTTGTGCTGAACGGGCGCTGCCATCGGATCGTAATTGATAAATTTTACTGTTTAGTGCGACTAATTCACCATCAAGATTGTTAAATGTTCCTAATCCAAAATCACCGTGTTTCAGTAGTTCTGCCATGGTGATTTGGCCTTCATAAACCCCACTAATTAGCGCGCTCATTAGTGATGTTTGATAAATAATGCACTCAGAATGCTTTTCTCTATAGGCAATAAAGCTTTTTACAATCTCTTGAGTACATGAACAATGCGATGTTATTGATTTAGTCATCTCTCTCTCCGTCTTACCTGTAACATAAATTATATT
>NZ_JAZGQA010000113.1:0-15267 GCF_048593855.1 Yersinia sp. 2542 StPb PI | reverse complement strand
TCCAATAATTATAAAGTATTTACCCTATTTCGCTTTATCCTCAGAAAGGATAATCACGATAACCCATTTGCTCTGAGATGTTACGTGCTGCGCGATGCAAAGATTTAACTATGTCACTCTTGCTGTCTTCAGAAAAACGCAGCGTCGGGTATGAAATACTTAAGCCCGCGATCACCACACCGAAACGGTCGAAAACAGGTACAGCGATACAACGCAAACCTTCTTCTTGCTCCTCGACATCTTCACCAAAGCCCTGCTCACGCACCAGATCCAGCACTGGCAATAATGCAGCCGCGCTATCCAGGGTGTGTTTAGTGCTACGGGTGAACTCGATATGAGACAAGATTTCCTCTACTTCACCACGGTCACGCCACGCCAATAACACTTTACCAATTGCGGTACTGTGCAGTGGGTTACGACGACCAATACGGGAATGCATCCGCAGGTTATACATAGAGTCAATTTTATGAATATAAACAATGCTGTCTTCATCCAATGCACCCAAGTGAATAGTTTCACGAGTTTCATTAGATAATTCACGCATCTGTATATCTGCGCTACGAATCAAATCAACATTTTGTAGCGCTTTAGCCCCCAGCTCAAATAACTTCAGCGTAAGGGAGTATTTCTCTGATTCGCCTTCCTGGGCAACATACCCCAGGGATTTCATGGTCTGGAGAAAGCGGTAAACCGTACTTTTAGGCATCATTACACGTTGGGAAAGCTCGGTAATACCAATTTCCCGTTCTTCACCCAATGCTTGTAAGATGCCAAAAACCTTCAGAACCGACGACACAGAGTCGGGCTGTTTATCTAGATCTGCAATAGCCATTTCTTGGTTACCCTACTCAGTTTTCTGTGTTTCATAAAACAATATGTTTTAAAAAAAATAGAACAGTGGTTTTATTATAAAGGGAAGTTGCGAGACTGTGCAATAAACCAATGTGAATAATAAGATATTAACCTTGCAGACAGCAAATTAGCCTCTTTCCATGAAAGAGGCTAGTGCAAAATTTAACTATTGCCAGACTGATTCAGGCAAAGTAGCCAAATAAAGTGCAGGTTTGCCATGAACATCAGAGGTGAACAGAACTTGTTTATCATCAGGGGTAAAGGAAGGATGTGGATGCGTCACCTGCCGATCACCTTCAAACACCTGCCATGAGGTATCGTGGCGAGCAACACGATGCTGGCTGCCATTTTTCATGTTGAATACATACAGGAAAGGATCGTTTTCGATCTTATAGCCGCTATCGTCTTGTACATCTACCGGTGCATCTGAACCATCGCCGACCATCAAGGTACCGTCATAGTTACTCATCAGATGGGAACACGCCGGCATAGAGGTCAATTGGCGATTTTCCAATGTCTGTGGGTCAGCACTGTAGATAAAGCGATCCGGGCTGCCTTTCAAATATGAGACATACACCAGCGCCGAACCATCAGGCACCCAGAACTCATGGGTGCAGCTTTCGCCTTCGGCATGGGTTTTCACTTTACGCATGTTGCTACCATCTTCATTGATTAGCCACATACGTGCATCAACCAGATCGTGTGGACCTTCATGGCAGAATGCGACCGTACTGTCATCATAAGGGCGATAGATTGGATGACCTAGCCATTGATTCTCTTGCAAAATCACGGCGGACTCACCGGTTTTCAAGTCAACACGCATCAAACGGCAGCAAGGCTTAGTGAAATAGAACTCGTGGAATTTTTTCCAATCGGTCAAGGGGACCCAGTCTTCGCGTTTAATTTCAATACCGACCAACTTGGTACAATCTGAATTGGCGACCCAGGTACCGTAACCCACCCACTCTTCAGGCACCTGATAAACCACACTTTCTTCCAGTGTGGCAAGACAGACTCGCATCAGGTTACGCCCATCTTTGACATAAAACAGTGCATCATCTTCAGGTGACAAGAAACCACCAAAGGTATTGTCGCCACGCCCTTCTGTCAGTTGTGTTGCCACTTGCGTGTTGAGATCCAACAAGTAGTAGTTCCACGGACCATCAAAAGCGCCGCCGAACAATAACTTACTGCCATCACGGGTGAAACATTTTTGATAGAAATAGTTACGGTGGCAAGTGACATCAGGCGGTGTTAACCGTGTAACTTGTGCACCGGTAGAGGCATCCTGATATGTGTGAAATGTCAGGGGGATTTGTTTACCTTTGGCCATCAGGAAAGTCCTTAAAATCATCAGAGAATTAAAATTTGCCCGCAGAGGAACCTGTCAGGCTATTACTATCTCACATTATAGAAACGATGTTTCATTTTTCCGTGATCGCGGTTCTATTTTTACTGATTTAGCCAAATTACTGTGCTTATCAGCCTGTTAATCTGATTGCGATAACGGTACCACATCGCTATTTACAAATAAGCCGGCTGGCAAGGATGCATTCAAGCACAATACTGGTTAGCATATAAACACTTACCTACATCATTATTTTTACAGATAAAACCTATGACCCCATCATCAAGCGATGGCATGCCGGTTCCTCAGCGCTATGCTGCAATATTGGTTATTGCACTCGGTATTACCATAGCGGTGTTGGATGGCACTATCGCCAACGTAGCTTTGCCAACTATCGCTCGTGACCTCAATGCCAGCCCAGCCACGTCTATTTGGATCGTGAATGCTTACCAGTTAGCTATCACCGTGTCGTTGCTCTCAATGGCATCTCTGGGTGATATCATCGGTTATCGGCGGGTTTATCAGGCAGGTTTACTGGTGTTTAGTGTGACATCGCTGTTCTGTGCTCTGTCTGACTCCTTATGGACGCTAACATTTGCCCGTGTGCTGCAAGGGCTTGGCGCAGCAGCCTTAATGAGCGTTAATACTGCATTGATTCGGATTATTTATCCACGAGCACAACTGGGCCGTGGTATCGGTATTAATTCATTGATTGTGGCCGTTTCCGCCGCCGCCGGTCCCACCATTGCCGCGGCGGTGCTATCGGTTGCTTCATGGCAGTGGCTGTTTGCCATTAATGTGCCCATCGGCTTGTTGGCATGGTTGTTAGGTATGAAGTATTTGCCTGCCAATAATATGAAAAGTAACGGTAACCGTTTCGATTTTACCAGTTGTGTGATGAATGCTCTGACCTTTGGTTTACTGATAACCGCTATCAGTGGCTTTGCTCAGGGACAAAGCCCAACCCTGATAGCGGCTGAAATTATCGCATTGCTACTAATTGGTTTCTTCTTTGTACGCCGTCAACTTAGTCAGTCTTTCCCGCTGCTTCCGGTTGATTTACTGCGTATTCCTATTTTTGCATTATCAATCAGCACTTCTATTTGCTCTTTTGCCGCACAAATGCTGGCAATGGTGTCACTGCCCTTCTTTTTACAAACTGTTCTGGGCCGTGATGAAGTGGCAACCGGACTGCTGTTAACCCCATGGCCGTTGGCAACCATGGTGGTAGCCCCGATAGCCGGGCGATTAGTCGAACGTTATCATGCAGGGTTATTAGGCGGGATAGGTTTGGCGGTGTTTGCCAGTGGTTTGTTCCTGCTAGCATTGCTGCCAGCCAACCCGAGTGATGTGGATATTATCTGGCGGATGGTGCTATGTGGTGCCGGTTTTGGCCTGTTTCAGTCGCCGAATAACCACACCATTATTTCTGCTGCACCACAACATCGTAGCGGTGGAGCCAGCGGCATGCTAGGCACCGCCCGTTTACTGGGGCAAACCTCTGGGGCGGCATTAGTGGCATTAATGTTCAATCTGTTTTCAACCAGTGGCACTCATGCTTCTCTGGTGCTGGCTGGCTGCTTTGCCAGTATCGCCGCATTGGTGAGTTTGCTGCGCATAAGCCAGAAACGTGGCTAGACTCGGGTTGCAATAAAAAAACCCCGCTGGCGGGCGGGGTTTTCAATCAGAAGAGTTGGTGGTGGCTACTTCAGATACTGGCCTGAACGCAGCGCTTCAATACGTTTGTCCAGCGGCGGATGTGACATAAACAGCTCGCTGAAGGTTTTGGACTTACCATTAATGCAGAAAGCCATCATGTTGCCTGCTTCCTGTGGCTCATAGCTGGTTTTCAGCCGTTGCAGAGCCGCTATCATCTTCTCACGCCCTACCAGCTTCGCTGAGCCTGCATCAGCGTGGAATTCGCGATGGCGCGAGAACCACATGGTGATAATGCTGGCCAGAATACCAAAGACCAATTCCAAGACCATTGATACGGCAAAGTAGACCATCGGGTTACCGGCGCTACTGCTTTCATTATCACGGTCCCCTGATAGGAAACCGGCAGCGACTTGCGCAATCAGGCGTGAAATGAAGATTACAAAGGTATTCACAATCCCCTGAATCAAGGTCATGGTGACCATATCGCCGTTAGCGACGTGGCTAATTTCATGAGCAATAACGGCTTCTGCTTCATCACGGCTCATGTTCTGCAATAGACCTGTACTTACTGCCACTAAAGAGGCATCACGACGAGCCCCGGTCGCAAAGGCGTTAATATCCGGTGCCTGATAAATAGCAACTTGTGGCATAGCAATACCGGCTTGCTGGGATTGGCGACGCACCGTATCCAGCAACCAGCGTTCAGTTTCATTGCGCGGTTGTTCGATAACTTCACCACCCACTGAACGCAAAGCCATCCATTTGGACATCAGCAACGAAACAAATGCGCCGCCGAAACCGAACAGACCAGCCATGATCATCAGCCCTTGTACACTGCTGGACTGAATACCTGTCAGGCTTAGTACCAACCCGAACACCAACATGACTGCCAGGTTGGTGAGAAGGAACAGAGCGATACGCATCATAAAAATTTATTTCCTTATTGTTTTAAGTCGACACTGTGTTGAGTCACATGGGTCTTAAGTCAAAATTGGCATAATCCTGGATGATGACTTAGCCAAATTACTACTGAGATACGCTGATCGTATGGGCATCTGACAAATTTTCAAGGCTTGTTAAGTTCTAACAGAGTAAATCAACATAACTTTACAAATTTGGATACTTTTCATTACATATTTTGCTATTTTTTCGCCAATTGATAAATTCGGCGATGAAAAAAACGTAAAAAAAATCCGGGCTCTTTTTAAGGCCCGGATCCTTCATATTATCTGCTGACTTATTTTGCCGCAGGTGCTGCCGCTGGTGGTGATTCAACTTGCGGCTGCGCTTTTTCTTTATGAGCCAAATCCAAAGCAATATGAACAGTCTCATCCAGATAAGGGTCTGGCTCCTGATAGTCTTTTGGCAAATCCTCCAATGACTTCAGTGGCTTTTTACCTTCACGTTTGAAACGCTCATTCAAGCGATTCAGCCGCGTGGCATCATCATCATGGTTCTCTTTTTCACGCTGAGCGTAATTGAGAGAGACGATGTTGCGTTTCTCTTTTAACGCTTTATAACGCTCAATATCTTGCTGAATATGCTGGAATTCAGGATCAGCGGCAATCCGCGCTGTATGTGCTTTCAGTAACTCCGGCTCCAGTGGCTTCAGATCACCACTCTTGACGTAACTGGCCGCATTGATACTGTCCCAAGGCAAGGCATTATCTTCGAAACTCTCACCCGTTTCCGCCGGATCAACACCGGTTGGCATCACGATATCCGGGGTTACCCCTTTACGCTGAGTACTGCCACCATCTACCCGATAGAATTTCTGGATAGTGTATTGCAGTGAACCCAATGCAGGCCATTCCGGGCGCAACATTTGATCGTAAATACGATTTAACGACCGATACTGTTGAACAGTACCTTTACCAAAGGTTGGTTCACCGACAATTAATGCACGACCATAGTCCTGCATGGCAGCAGCAAAGATTTCGGA
This sequence comes from Yersinia sp. 2542 StPb PI, assembly GCF_048593855.1. Taxonomy (NCBI): domain Bacteria; kingdom Pseudomonadati; phylum Pseudomonadota; class Gammaproteobacteria; order Enterobacterales; family Yersiniaceae; genus Yersinia; species Yersinia sp. 2542 StPb PI. The sequence continues at coordinate 9,466 of NZ_JAZGQA010000113.1, read as the reverse complement.
AGCGGATGCACTGTAGCGGTCCACCAATACCACCAGCGGGCCTTTGTAGTACACCACACCATCAGTATCACTGTCTTCACGCACTTTGCCGTTGTTATCCCGCACTTGAACCACCGGCCCACTCGGAATAAACAAACCAGACAGCGACACAGCCTCGGTCAGAGCACCACCACCATTACTGCGCAAGTCAATAATAATGCTACTGACATTCTCTTTCTCCAGCTTCTGCAATTGCACCTTAACGTCTTCGGTCAGGCCAACATAGAAACCAGGGATATCCAGTACACCGACACGCTCTTTGCCGATAGTTTTTACCGACATTTTCACTGCGCGATCTTCAAGACGAATGCGTTCACGGGTCAAGGTGACAGTGCGCGGTTTAGTACCTTTACCGGCCGGTAAAATCTCCAGCCGCACTTTACTGCCCTTCGGCCCTTTAATGAGTGCCACGACATCATCGAGACGCCATCCAATCACATCCACCATCGGCTTACCGGTTTGACCCACACCGATCACCCGATCACCTACGGCGATAGTTTTACTTTTCGCCGCGGGGCCACCTGGAACCATAGAGTTGATTAAGGTGTAATCATCATCCATTTGCAGGACAGCACCAATACCTTCCAGAGACAAGCTCATTTCGGTATTAAACTGTTCGGTATTTCGTGGTGACAAATAGTTGGTATGCGGGTCAATTTCATGCGCAAACGCATTCATAATTAGCTGGAATACATCTTCGCTATTACTTTGCGTCAAACGCTTAATGGCCGCCTGATAGCGTTTTGTCAGCGTCTCTTTGATCTCTTTATCCGTTTTACCGGTTAATTTCAAATTAAGCTGATCGTACTTAACTTTTGCGTCCCAAAGCTTGTTCAGCTCAGCTTCGCTGGTAGGCCAAGGTGCTTTACCACGGTCAATATCAATGGTGTCATTCCCGGTAAAGACCATTGGCCGGTCCAGTACTGACAATGCATATTGATAGCGCTCAAAGCGGCGTTTTTGCGCCAAATTGAATAAAGCGAAAGGCGTGTCCAACTGGCCTGATTTTAACTCATCATCCAGCGACTGCTTTTTATCCGCAAACTGTGCCACATCTGATGCCAACAACACGTTATGGCTGTAATCCAGCATGTTGAGGAATCTATCAAATATTTTGGCGGAAAACTGATCGTCCAGTGTAAATTGACGATAGTGAGAGCGAGTGAAGCGCGATGTTACGCGCTCACTCACGGTTGCATGCTCGGGTTCCTGACGCAGTTGAGGTAGCTGATCGATGCGATAGGTGGTATCCGCTGCGTAACTCGCCCCCGCCAGTAACAAGCCTGCGATTGCTGTTAGTCTGACAAATTTGTTCATGCCTAGGTTGGCCTCCGTATCAGAACTGCAAGTGTTCTGCGCGCACAATCATCGCCAGACCGGAAGATAGCTGCACCCGTACGCCATCTTTAGCGATTTCTAATACGGTTGCATCCATCGCGCTCTTACCTGCTCTGACTTTGATTTCTTGACCAATTTGCAGTTTAGAGATATCTGTGACCGGCACAGGGCGTGGCTGGTTTTCCTCGGCCTGTGGACGAGGTGGCCGAGCCTGTGGTGGGCGAGGTGACTGACGAGGCTTGCGGTTTTCCGAAGTCACACCCGCTTCACGACGCGGCGCAGGTTTTTTACCTGCCGGACGTGGGCGACGTGGCTCTGGGGTTTCACCCGCAGCAATGGCAGCTTCGCGCTTTTTAGCTTGTTGTTCAGCACGTTGTGCCTGAACACGGGCTTTCGCCTCTTCTAGCTGTTTGCGGGCATGTTCTACATGTTGCTCTTCCAGCACACCACAAGGGTTGCCGTCTAAATCAACACGTTCAGCACCGACTTTGACCCCATAAAGATAACGCCAGCTTGAGGTGTAGAGACGCAGCGCAGAACGCAATTGCGTTTTGCTTAAATTCTCTTCCCCCTGAACACGTTCGACCAGATCTTGAAAAATACCGATCTTCAGTGGACGTGCTTCGCCTTCGGCGGTGAAGCAAAGCGGGAACCGCTCAGCCAAAAAGGCTATGACTTCTTTACTACTGTTCAACTTAGGTTGATTTTCCATGAAATTTCCTGATTACAACGGGTTTGCCAACCAGCGCAGGCATGAACAGGCGTCATTATAATGACGCCATCAGCAATTGCCACGTTATCCGTATATCAACTTGCAGTCTGTGTGACATATTTCTCACTGTCACACAGGTCAAGATGCTCGCAAAGCCCCGCCACGACTGAGATTAAACCCAATTCATCAGCGTCATCAAAGCGATCATAAACAATGCTGTCGATATCCAAAACGCCGATAATTTTACCCTTCACAGTGATTGGCAGCACAATTTCAGCATTACTTGCGGCGTCACAGGCAATATGTCCGGGGAATGCATGCACATCCGCCACTCGCTGAACGCGGTTTTCTGCCACGGCAGTTCCACATACGCCTTTGCCGATTGGAATACGGACACAGGCGATTTTCCCTTGAAAAGGACCCAGCACTAATTGTTTGCCGTCGATCAAGTAAAAACCGGCCCAATTCAACCCATCAAGACGCTCATAAAGTAAAGCGCTGGCATTAGCCAAAGTAGCAATGAAATTCGTTTCACCTGCAATCAGGGCACTCAAGTCACGTTTTAATTCCGCGTAGAATTCTGCTTTTTTCATGTAATGACCGTTAGAAACCTAAGAATAGCCAGAGGCGATAGTTATGCTTAGCTTATATAAAGTAATCATTAAATACCCTTGGCTACAAGGTTATTCCGCTATAACGAAGTAAAAGAGTTATCGCCATCGGGGGTTTGGCCCGTTTTGCCCCTTGTTTTGACCGATTGCTCTGCTACCATCCGCGCTATTCTTTATAAACCGGTGTCAGCATCAGGGTTTTATAATATGAAGGTACATGCCATTCAACGGCCACTCTCCACTGCAAGGGCTCAGCGTTGCTGCCAGTGCGATGCGCTATTTACCCTGCCGCCGCTCAATGGTACACAAACAGCCTATTGCCCACGGTGCAGCGCAAAAATTGCCAGTGGGCGCGATTGGTCCCTTACCCGCCTGACCGCCATGGCGGTTGCCATGTTACTGCTGATGCCATTTGCTTTTACCGAGCCGCTGATCACCATTCGCCTGCTCGGCACGCGGATTGATGCCAGTTTGTTAGAGGGTATCTGGCAAATGAGTCGTCAGGGCGGCCCGATTACAGCCAGCATGGTGGCATTTTGTATTATTGGCGCTCCCGTTACACTCACCGCATCGATTCTGTATCTGCGTATCGGCAGCCGGATTGGTATGAACCTGCGCCCGGTGTTATTGATGCTGGAGCGGCTAAAAGAATGGGTCATGCTAGATATCTATCTTATCGGTATGGCGGTGGCCTGTATTAAGGTCAAAGAGTATGCGGACGTTATGCCCGGTGGCGGATTGATAGCGTTTCTGGCTCTGACGTTACTCAGTATTCTGACGCTAGTGCATTTGAATCTGGAGCAGTTGTGGGAGCGATTTTATCCCCAGGAGCAGCCCCCCGGCCCCCGGGAAACATTGCGCATTTGCCTGTCATGCCATTATACCGGGCACTGCGATGCACACGGCCGCTGCCCACGCTGCCATACCCCTTTGCGCCATCGCCGCCGCCATAGCATCCAAAAAACCTGGGCGGCGTTAATTGCCTCGATAGTCCTGCTGTTGCCTGCTAATCTTTTACCGATATCAATTGTTTATGCCAATGGCACCCGCATGGAAGATACTATTTTCTCCGGCGTGGTCTCTTTGGCCTCATCGGGTAACCTGCCCATCGCCGCGGTGGTGTTTATCGCCAGTGTGCTGGTGCCGTTTACCAAGGTGATTGTGTTGCTAACATTGTTGCTCAGCATTCATCTAAAGACACAACATAGCCTTAAAACGCGCATGCGATTACTGCGACTGATTACCTGGATTGGCCGTTGGTCGATGCTAGACCTCTTTGTTATTGCGTTAATGATGTCGCTGATTAATCGTGATCAGCTCCTTTCCTTCACTATGGGACCGGCAGCCTTCTATTTTGGGTCTGCGGTCATTTTGACTATCCTTGCTGTTGAATGGCTCGATAGCCGATTGATTTGGGATGCACATGCAACAGGAAACGCCGAGTACACCGACTGAGGCACAAATTAAACATAAACGCCGGATATCGCCTTTCTGGTTGCTGCCTTTTATTGCCCTGCTGATTGCCGGTTGGCTGATTTATAACAACTGGCAGGACCGTGGTACCGAAGTCACTATTGATTTCCAGTCTGCCGCCGGTATTGTGGCGGGCCGAACCCCGATTCGCTATCAGGGTGTTGAAGTCGGGATGGTGCAATCCATCAGTCTGGATGATGACCTGCGCAATATAAAAGTCACCGCCAGTATCAAAAATGATATGGAAGACTCATTGCGAGAAGGGACACAGTTCTGGCTAGTGACGCCCAAGGCCTCTTTGGCCGGGGTCTCTGGCTTGGATGCGCTAGTCGGTGGTAACTATATCGGGATGATGCCAGGCGAGGGCAAACCGCAGAGCCACTTTACCGCATTGGATACCCAGCCTAAGTTCCGCCTGAATACCGGCGAATTGATGGTTCACCTCCATGCCCCCGATTTGGCCTCACTCAATAACGGCTCTCTGGTTTACTACCGTAAAATCCCGGTGGGTAAAGTCTATGACTACAATATCGCGCCTGATAATAATGGCGTTGTCATTGATGTACTGATTGATCGGCGCTTCGCTAAATTGGTAAAAAACGATACCCGCTTCTGGAATGTGTCTGGTTTTAAAGGTGACTTCAGTCTTAGTGGCGCGTCGGTTCAAATGGAAAGTCTGGCCGCCTTGGTCAATGGTGCCATTGCCTTTGACTCACCCAAAAACAGCCCAGATGCGAAACCGGACCAACCCTTTCAGCTCTACCCCGATTTAGCACATAGCCAACGTGGTGTGGCAATTACGCTGGATTTACCCAGTGGGAGTAGTTTAAGTGAGGGGAGAACACCGCTGATTTATCAGGGGTTACAGGTTGGCACCCTGACCAAAATGACACTTCAACCGGACAGTAAAGTGACCGGTGAACTGACCATTGACCCGTCAGTGGTCGATTTGATGCGTGCAGGCAGCCGCATTGAAATGAACAGCCCCCGAATCAGTCTTAATGATGCCAAACTGAGTGAACTCTTGACTGGCAATACATTAGAGTTAATCCCGGGTGAAGGGGCACCACAAAAACACTTTACCGTGCTACCAAGCAGTAAAAGTCTGTTGCAGCAGCCCAATGTGCTCGAATTGCAATTAACCGCACCGCAAAGTTATGGCATTGATATCGGCCAGCCGATCTCGCTACATGGCATTAAAATTGGCCAAGTCTTGACCCGTGAGTTATCAGCCGACGGTGTGACCTTCACGGCAGCAATTGAAGCCAAATACCGTGATTTGGTGCATAAAGACAGCAAGTTTGTGGTTAACAGTCGGCTGGAGGTAAAACTCGGGATTGATGGTATTGATATTCAGGGTGCCAGTGCGCAGGAGTGGATTGATGGCGGTATTCTGATACTGCCGGGCAGCAAAGGTGAAGCCCTGAATAAGTATCCGCTGTATAGCAGTGTCGCCAAAGCTACCGATGGCATTTTAGGCAACGCCCCCGCCACAACACTAAGTTTAACTGCTGCCAGCTTGCCCGATGTGCAAACCGGTTCTGTGGTGTTATATCGCAAGTTTCAGGTAGGTGAAATTACCCATATCAGGCCAAAAGCCAATGAGTTTGAAGTGGATGTCTATATTCAGCCCGAATATCGCAATTTACTCACTGATAAGAGCATTTTCTGGGCCGAGGGTGGGGCGAAAGTCCAGTTGAACGGCAGTGGGCTAACTGTGCAGGCATCTCCGTTGAATCGCGCCCTAAAAGGGGCTATCAGCTTTGATAATCTGGAAGGTGTGACACTGGATAAGGGGGCCAAACGCACCTTGTATGGTAATGAAACCGCCGCCCGTGCTGTCGGTAGTCAAATCATATTGCGCACCTTTGATGCCAGCAAACTGGCAACCGGCATGCCGATTCGTTATTTGGGTATCAATATTGGCCAAGTCGAATCGCTGAAATTGGCACCTGAGCGCAACGAAGTGTTAGCCAAAGCCGTGCTCTATCCAGAATATGTGCAGAACTTTACCCGGGCCGGTACCCGCTTTTCTATTGTCTCGCCGGAGATATCAGCCGCAGGGGTCAATAATCTGGACACCTTGTTCCAACCTTATATTAATGTAGAGCCGGGTAAAGGTGGCACATTACGTACTTTTGAGTTGCAAACTGCCACTATTACCGACTCCCGTTATCTTGATGGGCTGAGCCTTATTCTGGATACCGCGGAGGCAGGATCATTGCAGGTTGGCACACCGGTCCTCTTCCGTGGGCTTGAAGTGGGTACTGTTACCGGGTTTAACCTTGGTGCGATGTCTGATCGCGTGCAGGTATCGATACGGATCAGCCAGAAATTCCAGCAGTTGGTGCGGCAAAATAGCGTGTTCTGGCTGGCATCAGGGTACAACCTTGAATTCGGTCTAACCGGTGGTGTGGTGAAAAGCGGCACCTTCCAGCAATTTATACGCGGCGGCATTGCTTTCGCGACCCCACCAACGACACCACTGGCTCCTAAGGCCAGCATAAATCAGCACTTCTTGCTTAACCCAGAAGAGCCGAAAGATTGGCGCAATTGGGGTACAGCAATCCCCCGCTTTTAGGTGCTAATCAGGGTAGCTCACACTGGGCTGCCCTGATAATTCCCCGACATCATTTCCGCATAAAGATTAATCTTCGTGTGCGACCTGCTGCTCACTCGGTGTCACCATCACATCCAGCACACATTGACGCAACCAGCGGTGCGCCGGATCAGCATCCATGCGCGGATGCCACAACATCGAAACCGTAATAGTCGGTAAGGTTAAAGGAAGAGGAAAGCTGTACATCCCTCGGCGCAGATTCTGGCTATGCCGTTCGGGAACCGTCGCCACCAAGTCCGTCCCTCTCACCAGCGCCAATGCGGTGGATATAGAATCAACCGAGGCGATAATATTCCGTTCAATCCCAAGTAATTGTAGTGCCTCATCAATCGGCCCTTTATGGCCCTGACGCCGTGAAACCACAATATGCCCCTGAGTTGCATAACGCACGGGGGTGATGTCCTCCCCACATAGCGGGTGACCATCACGCACCACGCCCATAAAGCGATCGCGGAAAAGTGCCCGTGTTCGTAATTCAGGGCTGGCAGTCTGGCCCACCACACCCGTTTCCAGATCCACCATGCCATCACGTAACAATGCGCTGTCTTTATTCAATTTTTGCATGAAATGCAGTTGCACATTGGGGGCTTGTTGATGAATCCGAGTCAGCAATGCGCCGCCAAAGTTTTCGACAAAGCCATCGCTGGTACGCAAAGTGAAGGTACGCATCAACTGTGCCAGGTCCAGTTTTGCCGCAGGCCGCAGCACCGATGTGGCTTCTTGTACTAATTGGCTGACCTGTTCACGCAGTTCAAGTGCTCTTGGTGTCGCTACCAAGGCGCGCCCTGCCCTGACCAGCAAGGGATCACCGGTTGTTTTACGCAATCTTGCCAACGCCCGACTCATCGCCGATGGGCTAAGCCCTAATCGCTGGGCAGCACGCGCCACGCTCCCCTCGGCCAGCAGAACATTGAGTGTGATTAATAAATTGAGATCAGGTTTTGTCATGTACTGACTCTAGCACAACCTCATGCTGACATGGCGTTTTATGCATGGATAACCTGCATTCCATGCGTCTTCCGCCTTATGATGTAATACCCTAATCTCTCCTGAACAGGTCATTCAGGAGTTAATCTATTAATGAAAATCAATACCGAAAACATCAATAGTGACATCATCGCCAACAGTGCACTAAGCAGAATAATTATCAGCCTCTCCCTGCCGATGCTGCTTTCTTCATTAGCAACCAGCATCGCCAATGTGGGCTTACCCACGTTAACACTCACTTTCAGTGCCTCTTTTCAAGCGGCGCAGTGGGTCGTTTTAGCCTATTTACTGGCGATTACCACCTCGGCCATCAGCATTGGCCGTTTGGGGGATATCACTAACAAACGCCGATTGTTGAATGCGGGGATTGGTTTATTCACAGTGGCCTCTCTGGGTTGCGCGTTAGCCCCTGACATCGGAGTGTTAATTGCTGCCCGTGTGTTACAGGGATTAGGGGCCGCCACCATGATGACACTGACTCTGGCGCTGGTCGGTGAGGCGATTAGTAAAGAAAAAATCGGGCGGGCGATGGGCATGCTCGGCAGCATCTCGGCTATCGGCACGGCACTTGGGCCCTCAGTGGGTGGCATGTTAATCAGCGGGTTCGGTTGGCCAGCGATGTTCCTGATTAACATCCCTTTTGGGTTATTAGCCTTATTTTTGCTATCACGCTATTTACCCATCTCCGACTCATTCACTAGCACTAACAACGAATTACAACAGGCCCATGGTGGTTTTGATCCTCTTGGGATGCTCTTGCTGGGCCTGACTCTGGCACTGTATGCCCTTGCCATGACGCTGGGCCATGGCACCTTCGGTACACTTAATTTAGTGTTATTACTCGCTGCGGTAATTGGCATCGGGTTATTCATCTGGGCGGAAAAGAACACTCCATTCCCATTAATTCAAACCGCTATGTGGCGCCACTCACAGCTGCGTAGTGCATTGATAGTCAGTGCATTGGTCACCACTATCATGATGGCAACCTTAGTCGTTGGGCCATTCTATCTTTCACGGGCTTTTGCCATGAGTACACCATGGGTTGGATTGTCGATGTCCGCCGGCCCGATAGTCGCGGCACTCATCGGGGTTCCTGCGGGTTATCTGGTCGACAGATTCGGTGCTCAAATGATGGTGATTACAGGATTAACGGCGATCACTACCGGGGCAATTGCACTGTCGATGATCGGGCCAATTGCCGGCCTGCCCGGCTATATTTTGCCGGTCTGCCTGATTACAGCTGGCTATGCTATTTTCCAGGCTGCGAATAATACGCTGGTGATTAAATCTGTTGGCGCGCAACAGCGAGGCATTGCATCCGGCCTGCTGAATCTTTCGCGCAATCTCGGGCTGATTACTGGCGCTGCGGTCATGGGGGCTATTTTCGCCTTTGCCTGCGCCCAGCAAGACATTCAATTAGCAACCGTGGCTCATATCACCCAGGGAATGCAGTTTACTTACCGCATAGCCGCCCTATTGGGCGGTACTGCTTTAGCTATTTCTGCAATATATTCAAAAAATAAATCTAATCAATAGCCAGGCTCTTTGATATGAATCTCAGCATATCCTTATTTGGCTGAATGGATTCACGCCAGAAAACCCCCGATATAAAAACATCAATTTATCTTGAATAAAATAGCTAACCCATTTTTGAATTTTTGCCAGTACAAATAGGAATAAATGATG
>NZ_JAZGQA010000112.1:0-15280 GCF_048593855.1 Yersinia sp. 2542 StPb PI | reverse complement strand
GTTAAAGAAAGTAAAATATAAATAGATAGAAGAAAAAACTTTCTTTTCATAGAATCTCCCAGAACAAGACTTTGGTTGATTTCCTTAGGTCGGACATTGACAGGTAACTTTCAGATGCCTGAGGAAAGGTTCTTCTTGCCCAAGTAGATAACCATCCCAGGCTGGCTAATTTATTGTTTTTCCATAAATCGATATGGTCACCGGTAGGGGATTTCTCACCAGAGCGTAACCAATAATCTTGGAAAAAGATGAGGCCTGTTTTATCAGACACAGCATCTTCATAGGTTTTTCCCGTCAATTCCAGTGGTTTTTTGCCTCCTGCGAAAGGAAGTATTTTCTGGCTTTTAAGATAATCACTCAGTTCCTGCGCACGGATAGCATGAATTCCTTTTCCTGTACTGTCCGGTGTGGGGCAATTCCAACATCGGGCTCCTTTAAAACTTTTCATCAATATGCCACACTGATACAAAGCTTGACTGACATTTATTGCACAGTGATCTGAAAATATATCGTCTTTCGACTTGGGATCAATATGTTTGATCGTACTTGAAGGGTAAGCCGACCATAGCTCATCAAAGTAGACAGATTTAATTTTGACATCCTGGACAGAACCCGTTTTATTATTGGGTTTTACGACTGTTTTCTGATTCATTTATGCATCCNTCTCTATCCGAGCAAGAGCTTCATCGCCCCAAAGTACGGTTATTTCCGATTGGCCCTGAGTCACCATCCGTTCAGTCAATCCTTGAGCATCGGTAAATCCCGAGTAAACCTGTCCATCTTGCGATTTTGCATAGTAAGCATATTCCACCAGTGGCTCTCCCGTTGACTCATCAATCGCTCTTAATTGCTCATCCAGTGATTCATCTGGAGAATCGATGGTCAATGGCATTGGCGTGGTGGTAAAGATTTTGGCTGTTTTTCCTTCAATATCAGTCGTTCCTGAGTAAACATCCCCTGCGCTAGTTGTTATCTGATAGCGGGTAAAAGGTAAAGCTTCCCCGGTTTTTTCATCTGTAAGGGCATAACTGCCCCCAAAACCACGAGGAAATACTTTAGGTGCTACATTCAGACTTGCCGCGCCCATCTTCTGTACATTGGCCGACTTCAACAAGATATTACCCGGACAACCCAGTTCAATATTCCCACCGCTGAGTTTGATATATGCTCCACCACAAGTCAGCACTAACTCACTGTTCGCCGATATTTCTACTTTCCCTTCAGCACTACGGATTTCGATATCTTTCTGCGCCGTCGCTAAGATGGCATCACTCTGCGCCTGTACTTCTATCTTGCCCTTGCCCGTAAACAGTTTCATGCCCTGTCCTTGCGCAAATAGACTCACCGCGTCACTCGCCGCCACAGTGAACGACTTGCCCGCGCTGATATCTGTGTTGTGCCCTGACATCACACCGACACTTTCACCACCCGAGGCTATCCGTACTGCTTTTGGACTCACTATCCCCATACCTTCCGGGGCATGTAGTAACATCCCTGCCGCGCTCAGTTCGTTCAGCGATTTATTCAACTGCTGTTGGCTGGCAATATCTCCTTCATGTGCTTGCGCGGTTTGCACTGCTTGCGACAGGCTTCTCGCCAGCGACAACGCCGCCTCCAGTTGGCTTATCGCCTCACTCATATCCAGCATCTCCCCCCCAGCAGACGGCTGTTTATCCGCACTGATAAACACCCCTTTGCCCCCACGTACCGCTACCCAATCATCGGTACGCAGCTCGGCACCTTCGCCCCGTAGATTGCGCTGGGCATCTACATTGTGCCCGAGGTTCAATTGGGTCTTGCCGCCGTACTCGGTGCTGAGCTTGATGTGCTCTTCGCCGCGTTTGTCTTCCATGCGTAGCTTGTTGAAAGCAGGGGTACGGATCACGTTGCGGGTGTTATTTTTTTCGGTTACATGGTCGGTATGACGAGAGTCATGCAGGGCATGGGCGATATACGGGCGGTCTGGGTCACCGTCGTGAAACGCGATGGCCACTTCGGTGCCCTGTATCAGCGGGAAGTGAATGCCATACACATCACCACCGTAAGGTTTGGCGAGTCGCACCGGCATACTCTCCTGACCTTGTGCTTTATCGTCCTGGTCTGCATCAAATTTCACCCGATACAAACCGGAGGTATCCTGCCAGGCATAGATATCGTTGGCCTTCGCGCTGGTCACCCGCGCCATCATGGTGCCGCTGACTTTTGGACGGGGCAGCAATGCCGGGCGCCAGCACAGAGTTTCACTGTAGGGTACCGCCATCCAGTTCACCACTAATGCATCCTTGCGGCTGGCACTAAAAAAGGTGCCGGTGATGACGATGCCGTTGTCCATAACGGTGGGAAGCGTCGGAACAATGACAGTTTCGGTTATCGTCAGTACCTGCCCTGGGCTGAGGGTAGCATCATTACCCAAGCCAACAATCGTTGTCTGTGCTGATAAAAAGCGCTCATGGTCGAGGCGTGCCAGGAAATTGGCGGTTTCAGCAGTGGGGTCGATTTTATCGCCGGTATCCAGATGGCGAGGTTTGTAGTGATACACGTCACCGTAGGTCACCCCTTCACTCTCGCCGCGTGTCATATCGGTTCTGCCAGACTGAAGTATTTTCTGTGCTTCACGGTGGTTATAATCTTTGGTGGTCACGTTAGCCTGCACCACATTGTGCTGCACACTCACGCCCCAAACCGACTCTGCACCACTGTCACTCATGCCTGACGGGCTGTTCAACGGCAGGTCTTTACCAAACTTATAGGCACTCTGCTTATCAGCGAAGTGCACCACTTCAGTCTGGGTGTCCGACTGCAAGCTGAAGAAGTAAAATATCCCCATCTCTGAGAGCAACCGCTCAATAAATTCCAGGTCGCTTTCCTGGTACTGGTTTATTTGTTCACGTTTCGGATAGGTCTGTTTCAGGACAAACTCATATTCCCAGTCCTTAAAGCCATGCTCCTGAAGTATCTGCTCCACCACTTCCGGTACCGATTTGTTGACAAAGAAACGGTGGGTGCGGAATTGATTACGCAGCAGTGCCAGAAATGGTGATAGCGTTATCTGGTACACGGCCTGGTCTTTTGAGCCACTGACCCGCTCAAAACTCGTCACTACCCCATGCACCACCTTTTGCTCCGAGAGGCTCTGCAACAAACCAGCCCCCATTGTCAAACTAGCTGGTTTACGCAGCAACTGACTGGCATCAATGTCTTTGTCAGTACTGGTGAAATGAACTGTGTAGCAATACAATTCACTCATCGCTTCCGTCCCCACAAAATCCTCCACATCCAGAGGAGAGGAGCAGGAAGGAATATCAAGGCGGTAACGATTCAGGGTGGTTTTGGTGATAGCTGACAGCGTATTTTGAAGCGTATCAATAATACTCATGGGTTTTACTCCGTGGTAACAACCTGTATTCCATGGGTTTGCACACCGCATAGCCAGTTAACAGCCGACAGGTTTATTTGAAGGGGGAGGTTATTTCCGGTTCAGTTATAGAGCCAATGTCCAGCTTTGGCTGATTCAATAAACATCCCAACCGTTAATGGTATTTTGTTTTGATTAAGGGCTTTTCGTGAAAATACGGATTTAACCTTCCAGGGGTAATAGTTACTGAGAGAAAATCCGGCGGGCTGAACATTAAAATGTGAGAAAAATTTTTCTGTCATCTCAGCGACATCATCTGCTTCATGCAGATTCTGTAAGGGGGTATCATCGTCAATATCAATTTTTTTCATGAACAGGCTGGTCACCAGCGGTAGCTCGCTTTTGACAAATTTTCTGACGCTGTCTTCGATTGTCATGTTCACCAGATTTTATCCTCCGGTCGCGCGATGGTGTTATACCTGCTTACGGTTTTGAAACTGATCGTGGCCACATCAGTCGCCAGTATAATCCATCCTAAAACGGGAACTGCTCTTCCTGCAAATGCCCCCAGATTATTAACCCAAAACACCTTGACGCCGCTTAACGAAAAGGATTTTTTTGTCAATGTTGGTAAGACGCGTTTTTTGAATTTGTAGCTGAGATGCTTGCGGAAAAAAAGTGACGCATGCGACGTACCTTTCGTTGCTGTATTGGGTTTTCCAGGTACGTCGACACTATTATTACCGAGGATCACAAAAGCCACGCCAATGATATCTTTGATGCCCAGTTGATTTTCAGTTTCATCCACCAATATCCAAAACAGCAACTCATAAGCCGTCAGATTATTTAATCCATTAAAAAAATAAGTACCGTTAAGTTCTTCAACCGTATCCATAGGTATAATTCTCCTGGGCAATAAACGAGCAGCGCTGGCTACGTCCCCTATCTTTTAGGGGTTAATATTTTCTTGGTTAGACAACGTTGAACCCTTAGTCACCAAACCCCAAGGTGATCCCTTCGGCTTCATCCCAGCCCAAGGTCAGCGAGGTGGTGCGCTGTTGCTCGCTCATACGGCTCAGCAGTTGTTGGCTCAATACCGGTAAAATCTGCTGATTCAGCAGGCTGTCGATGTTGCGCGCACCGGTGTCCGGCAGCAGGCAGGCGGCAACCAGCTGGTCGTACAGGCTTTCCTCTATCGTGCAGTGCAGGCCGTAATGTTTGTTCAGGCGTTTAGCGACCTGTGCCAGTTTCATCTCGACGATGGTACGCAACGCGGCGGCGTCCAGTGGCCGGTAGATCAGGGTCTGGAAGCGGGCTAATAGCGCGGGCTGGAAGTGGTCGCGCAGGATCGGGCGCAGCAGTTCGTGCAGATCGCTATGGGTCGCTTCCGGTTGTTCATCCAGTAACTGCATCAGATGATCACTGCCTAAATTGGCCGTCATTAGGATCACGGTGTTACGAAAATCAATTTCGCGCCCTTCACCGTCGCGCATAAAGCCACGGTCAAATACCTGATAGAACAGGTTAATGACATCGGCGTGCGCTTTCTCAACTTCGTCAAGCAGCACCACGCTGTACGGGCGCTTGCGCACCGCCTCGGTCAGAATGCCACCCTGACCGTAACCGACATAACCCGGTGGCGAACCTTTCAACTGGGAAACGGTGTGCGCTTCCTGATATTCGGACATGTTGATGGTGATCAGCGATTTCTCACCACCGAACAGTGTGTCGGCCAGTGCCAGCGCAGTTTCGGTTTTGCCCACCCCACTGGGGCCAACCAGCAGGAATACTCCCAGCGGGCCATTTTCGGACGTCAGGCCGGTTTTGGCGGCGCGCAGGCGTTGTGCCATCTCAACCAGCGCCGTATCCTGACCGACCACCCGGGTCGCGAGGTGGTTTTCCAATTGCAATAAATCGGTCTGCTCGTCTTTCAGCAGGCTGCTCAACGGCACGCCGGTCCAGTCAGCGATAACCGTTGCCACCGTGCGCACATCAACATCCAGCGACAGCAGCGGCGCATTACCCTGAATCTGACTTAACTCTTCCTGCAACCTGGCCAGATGTGCCGCGTTGGCGATATCCTGACGCGCGTCGATAATCAGGGTGGTGAGACGTTGCTCTGCTGCATATTGCTGTTCAAGCGTTTGCTGCCCAACCACCAGTTCTGCGCGGCGTTGCTCTATCTCAGATAAGCGCGTTGAACCGATACTTGGCAGCAGGAGCAAGTCCTGTTCGATGGCCTGTTGCTCCATCGCCAATGCAGCCAGTTCGGCGTTAATTTCCATCAGCGCGACCGGTAGCGTGTCGATGCTCATGCGCACGCGGGCACCGGCGGTATCGAGCAGATCCACCGCTTTGTCCGGCAGTTGGCGGCCGGTCAGGAAGCGCCGCGACAGAGTCACCGCCGCAGTGATAGCAGAATCCAGAATATGCACCCCGTGGTGCTGGGCGTAGCGGCCCTTTAAGCCGCGCAGCATCAGGCTGGCTTTGGCGTCGTCCGGCTCGTCAACTTTCACCATCTGGAAGCGGCGCTCCAGTGCGGCATCACGCTCAAAATACTGCTTGTACTCCGACCAGGTGGTGGCAGCGATGGTGCGCAACTCGCCACGCGCCAGTGCCGGTTTCAGCAGGTTGGCCGCATCTGCGCCACCGGCCTGATTACCGGCACCGATGATGGTATGGGCTTCGTCGATAAACAGCAGCACCGGCGTCGGTGATTGTTGTACCGCCTCGATAACATTTTTCAGCCGCTGTTCGAACTCACCTTTGACCCCAGCCCCGGCTTGCAACAGGCCCAAGTCCAGGGTGCGCAGGCTAACGGTTTTTAAGCTGTCCGGTACGTTGCCCTCGGCAATACGCAGTGCCAGCCCTTCAACCAAGGCGGTTTTACCCACACCCGGTTCACCGACCAGAATCGGGTTGTTTTTACGGCGGCGCGACAGGATGTCGACCATCTGGCGGATCTCGCTGTCGCGACCAAAAATCGGGTCAATCTGCCCGGTTTTCGCTTTGGCGGTGACGTCCAACGTAAATTTATCCAGCGCCGCTTGCAGGGCGTCATTCAACTGAGGCAGACCGCTGGCAGAGGTAGTGGTCGGGGCCTCATCGGTCAGATTGACCGGGCTGTCTGCCAGCGCCGCCGCCTGCTGCACCTCAGGGCGTTCATCGGATTGGCTGTCCAGCAGCGGTAGCAGGCGGTGTAACTGGGTAGTGCTTAAGCTGAGCAACGGCCAGGCGGCATCGGCGGCCAGTAATGATGGCGAATTTATCAGAGCAGATAACAGATGAACCGAGCGCACCGCATCGGCATCTTCCTGTAGCGACGCATCCAGCCAGACACTTTTGATCAGTTGCTGTAACGCGGCAGACAACTGGGGTTTGCCCTGCACCGTGCGCGGCAACGTATCCAGATGGGCCAGCAACCCCTGCCACAGGCTGTCCATGTCCCACTCATAACGCCGGGCAATCACCGTGATATCGCCTTCACCCTGTTCCAGCAGTTTCAACAACCAATGTTCAACGGTTATCTCGGCATGGGCACGGGTCTGGCACAGGGTTGCAGCGCCGGCCAGTGCCTGCGCGCAATAGGGATTTAACCGACGTAATAAGTGTGCTGAATGCGTTGTCATAAATTCTCTTCCTTGTATGCGAAACCTAATACGTTAGCCGGTTTCAACTGGCGTTATTGTCGCCGTCAATTTGCACACGGACAGCGCCGAGCACTGCCCAAGTGCAAAAATGGCAAGTAAAATAGCCAGATGAAGCTGGCGTCGGGCACGCTACCGCCCATAGCCGTCAACCAAGGCCCATAAGGTCATCTGATAAAATGTGTGTGCGTTTGGCTGAATACCGATGCCCCGATACTGAGCTAAAAACACAAAAAGCAGACGGCGAACCGCCTGCTGCTGCGGGTTACCCTAAATAATTCGTGTTGCAGGCAGGCGGCAAGTGAACGAATCCCTGGGAGCATAGATAACTATGTGACCAGGGTGAGCGAACGTAGCCAACGCACCTGCGACGCGAAGAATGACGGTAATTACGCGGTAGTACGTTCGTTCCAGGAATCGGAATGAATGATGTTGCCGTCTTTGTAAGTCCAGGTGATTTTTTCGTAACGCAGCTCAATGGCTTCGAGGTGATTGTGTTTCTCTTTGGCCGGATCCTTGATGTCGTGCATCTTCGGTGCCACTTTCACCAGTTTCACGTTCTCAAGCTTGGTATTGAAATACTCCACTTCCTGACCCGCATCGTTAATGCGATACCATTTGAACTCAGCGGATTTCAGGGTCTGGCCGGTGGTTACCGCTTTGTACAGGTACGGGCTGGAAGAATCGATTTCCTTGGTGAACAGGAACGGGGTATGGATACGGGTGCCGGTCAGCTTGCCCGTGTTGTTGTCTGTCGGGATATACAGGTTATGTTCCTGTGCCACGATCTCAATGCTGCCTTCGCGATCTTTAACATCTACGGAACCTTTAATGTCCGCACCGCCATCATCTTTCAGCCACAGATATACTGGAATTGCCATGGGTTACTTCTCCATTTCTTGGGTTGATACGTCACTTTCATCCTGTGACGCTGTTTTTACGCCTGGCAGGCGACAGGCATCGGCCTGCGGTACCAGACTGATTTCGACACGGCGGTTGAGCGCACGGCCCGCTTCCGTATCGTTAGATTTCAGAGGACGACTCTGACCATAACCCTGTACGGCAAAGCAGCTTTCCGGAATATCCCCGGTATCGCGCATCCAGTTGCGTACCGATTCCGCCCGCTTAAGCGACAGAGTCTGGTTGGACTTATCATCACCCGTGATATCGGTGTGACCCGCCACCACGATCAGCCAACCCGGTTTGGCTTTAATCCCGACCAGCGCATTGATAAGCACTTTGGTGGAGCCAGACTTGAGCATTGATTGCCCCACGTCAAACAGTGACAGGCTATCCAGACGGAGGGTTTTGGGCCCCTGAATAATTTGATTAATCACCGGTGGTGGCGGTGGAGGAGACGCCCAGCTATTGATAGCAATGTAAAGCGGAGCCCGCAGTCGCAGCCCCTGATACAATCCCAGAGACAAACGCATGGGTGCACCGCGACGTAACCAGTCATCCAGCAGATGTGCATCCGCCCGTAGTTGCTGTTGGGCCAGAGTTTTAGGGGCTGGAGGCGTGCCAGTGAGCCGGTTATACTGCGACAGATGATCATCAACGCTCTGGACCAGGCGCTGGTTATTGATGAAAGAGGCCAGCAGGGCAAACAGTAAAAATACCCCGCACAGCACGCCAGCCATCTGCCAAACCTGCATCAGGCGGGAGACGCCGCGGCGGCGAGGCAGATAAGGTAGCAGCACTTCTGGCAACGGCAGGCACTCTTGCTCAGGGGTCGCCACCGGCATCAGCGTAGTGACTCCATTGATGTGTGTCTGCCACAAATTGTTCTGACGCCCCGCGACCGGTGTAAAACAACAGCCCCATGCGCACAGGGTAAGTGCAGGGACATCTCCTTGCCGCTGTGTCAGGATGCTCAGGACATGTTCATCAAGCCAGGACAGAAGACTTTCCATCCAGAATACAGCGCTCAACCTTCCCTCACCGTTGCAGGACTCTTGAGGCTGGCTCCATTCAACCAGCGGTATGACGCCTGCCCCCACCTCCTGAACCTGAATGCCTTTTAGCCCCGGCGTGACCGTGTACCAGCGTTCTGCCTGCGCTGATGAGGATACCGGCGGTGAAAGCCAGGTACTCAGCCAGACCGGCGGGATCCCCGCAAGCCATCCTTTGCACTGCACGATGGCCCGTTGCCAGGCACGCAGGGATTGTGAAAAATCATCCCGGCTCTGATGTTGCTCCGGCACGATGGCCAGTAACACCGAGATCTGGGCAATCAGCGCCGGACGTTCCGCCGCCAGATGTTGCGCGAGTATCGGCAGTTGTTCTGGCAGTTGCACGGCCAGATACCAACCTTGACGCGTTTCACAAAAAGATGCCGAGGGGGAAAACAGGGCATCGCTGTCACCACAAACCAGTACCACCGCACCCTGAAAATCTTCAGGCGGCAGCGTTGAATCGGCAATGGATTGGTGAGCCACTTTATTGCGGTTGTGTTTGCGCCACTGAAAATAGCCTACTGCACCACAGAGGATGACAACCAGCATGCTCAGTACCACACGGCTGCCTGTGCCCAGCGGCCAGAAACCCAGGATAAGCCACAGTGCCAGGCAGGCCCCCAGCAGCAGCAGGAGTAACTGTGTTAATCCGCGCATCCGCTAGTGCATCCCTGTCAATTGAGACACCATGTGCGTCAGTCGGGTGGACAATGTGAACCACAGAGCAACCAGTATGACGACCCCCGCTCCCCAGGAGAACCAGTAGGTTTTGCGTCCAGAGCGCAGACGCAATGAGCGCGAGACCACCGGTGTTTCCTGTGAAGAGGCAAACGGTGGCACCAGCAAACTCAGCTTACGCACCACATCTTCTCTGCGCTCGTCACCCTGTTCGCGGTAACGACCGGCAAATCCCAAGGTTAGCGCACGGTAAAAACAGGTCAGCACCGCCGTATCCGGTGCCGGCTCCTGCAACACCGCGCGGATCCGCTCCCACAATTCTTCACCCGCATTCAAAGTATTAAAGTAGCGGGCCTGCAGCGGATCTTTCAGCCATTTGGTATAGCCACTGTCCTGTTTCTGACGGTTCAGGACGCTTTCATCCAGTAACGCACACTGGGTGTACAGCATATGGTCGCAGCTGATTTCGCTGAAACCGGCACGCGACAATGTCGCGCGCGCGTTGTCAATCCACTCACAGGCACGGCGATACAAAGCTTCTCCGTCCTCAACTTCCTGACCGTTACGCAACTGACTGACCATCAGCCAGCAGGGATAAAAGACCGCATCAACCACCGACGTATTTATTTTGCTCATGAGCGTAGCACCGCAAACAGTTCGAGTTTGACATCACCCAGCGAACCCGGGGTGTAGAAAGCACAGTTCCCCGCATCCAGCATGGCCTGCGCGGCTGCCCCCTTGAGGTCAAGGGCAAAGTACTGATTTTCCAGACGCAGCGGGATAGCAGCCGGAACATGAGACAGCGGTTTCATCGCCACACCGTTCAGCGCCACGTTGACCACGTCTGACACATCCTCAACACTGCCAGCCTTACACAACAGCGGGAACTGGGTTTGCAACAGATGGTTGGGGATCGAAGAACGAACAGAGAGATAGAAATCAGCCCCTTCGCGCAGGCGGGCATCATGCAATGAACCGGTCCAGAATTGGCCCTCGTGAGCCAGTTCAATCGCCACCATACGGGACGGCAGGCTGGCTTCGAGCAGGGCATCAAGCAAGGTGAACAGCGGCGGGAAAACCTGCTCTGGCGCGTCATGCTGATACAGCGGAATGTCTTCGGCTTTATGCTCAAGGGAAAATGTCAGCAGGCTACCGGCGAGGCGGACCAGTTCGCGATAGAACAGTTCGGGATGGCGGGAAGGCGTCTGATACAACTCCATCAGTACCGGCTCGGCACTGTTTAACGCATTCAGCAACCAGAACAACGACACATCGGCCACCGCAAAATCGGCCATCCGTTCGTTACTTTCACGGCGCATGGCCATCAGGCGACGCCGACGCGCCTGTAGACGGTGGACTAAATCCCCCAGTTCAGTCAGCACCACCTGACTGGCCGCCAGCGACAACATCGGGGGGATAAAACTCTCATCCTGCATCCACTGCCCCTGGGCATTGCGCATCAAGCGCACCACCGGACAGGTCAGATAAGCACTGTTTTCCTGATGAGCAAAACGCAGCGTGACCCCGTGGCGCATTATCGCCAGTTCAGTGCGCTCATGACCGGCAAGCTCCTGTACCGTGACCCATTCCTGCTGCCAGCGGCGAGGGCGCGCGCTGTCCTGACCATCATCCAGATTGCCACCATTGGCCGACAGCAACGGTAATGCCAGTACCACATCGACCACATCACGGTCTGATACCGCAGACAAATCACAGGCGGGAGGCAGGTTATCCGCCCGTTCAGAATCAATCAGCGTGCCATCAGGGAAGCGAACCACCAGTCGCAGCGCATTCAGGCGGGAAAGCGCCAACGACCCACGGTCAAATGCCGCATCAATGACCCCCCATGGGGATGCCAATGTCATATGTGCCACGCTGTCTGCTACATAGGCGTCCCAGCGGGCCTGTTGCTGGAATTGTTGTGGGGCCAAAAAGGCCCCGTCGTTCCATAACGGACGATAAATCTTCATGGGTACTTCCTTGCGTACAATCATGCCCAACGTCATTGGTGTTGCAGCTAGACGGCAACTGAACCAATCCCCCAGGCGTTGACTAACGTCAATGACTGGGGGAGAGAAAGCAGCCAACACGCTGCAACTTCAAGGACAAAGGGCAATCAGGTTTTCGCCTTCGGCATCTGGGAAACCAATGACAGATTCACGTCCATACCTTCAACCTGGAAGTGCGGCACGGCATACAGCTTCACGCGGAAGAAACCGGGGTTGTCTTCGATATCTTCCACCGTGACTTTGGCATCACGCAGCGGATGGGAAGCCTGCAAGTCATCACCCGGATCAGTCATTTCCGTCACCAACCCACGGATCCAGTTATTCAGCTCCAGCTCCAACAGACGGCGGTCTTTGGTGGTGCCGATGTTCTCGCGCTGAATAAGCTTCAGGTAATGGGCAATGCGTGACAGCAAGAAGATGTATGGCAAGCGCGCATTAATACGGCTGTTGGCAGTGGCATCAGCGGTGTCATACAGCGCAGGCTTCTGGGCAGAGTTGGCCGAGAAGAAGCACGAGTAATCACGGTTTTTGTAGTACGACAGCGGAATAAAGCCCAGATTGGCAAACTCAAATTCGCGCGTTTCCGGGATCATCACTTCTGACGGGATTTTGACCTGATTACCGGTACCCAAATCGTACAGGTGAATAGGCAGGTTGGTCACCGCGCCTCCGGCCTGCGGGCCACGGATCTGCACACACCAGCCGTTTTTGATGAAGCTTTTCACCATATTGGCGGCAAAGGCAAACGAGGCGTTGGTCCACAGATAACGGTCATGGTCCGGCCCTTTCACCTGCTCTACGTAGTTAAAGCTGCGTACCGGCACCGTGTCCGGACCGTAAGGCAAGCGCCCCAGCACCCGCGGCATGGTCAGGCCGATATAGCGGGAATCATCTGAGTCGCGGAAGGCTTTCCACTTGATGTATTCGGCACGGTCAAAGTAGTTACCGATATCTTTGATAGCTGCCACTTCTTCCATGTTCTCTTTACCAAAGAACTCTGGACCCACTGAGCCAATAAACGGCATATGGGCTGCCGCGGCGACCTTGGAGATATTGCGCAATAACGCGATATCTTGCGGGCTACGGTCAAACTCGTAGTTGGAGATAGCAGCGGCAATCGGCTCGCCACCGGGAGTGTCGTATTCCTGAATGTAAGTCTGGGTGTAGAGGCCGCTTTGCACGATTTCAGGGGCGTCTTCAAAATCCTGCACCAGATGATCTTTACTGATATCCAGCAGTTCGATACGCACGTTTTGACGGAAATCGGTTTGATCGATAAGGGATTTCACGCCACGCCAGGTCGACTCCACCCGTTGGAAATCAGGGTGATGCATCACCGCATCCAACTGGCGACTGATTTGATCATCCAGCGCCGCAATGTGGCCATCCAGCAGGGTTTTATCCAGCTTTTCCACTTTTTTCGACGACTGCTTCAGCAGGTCCAAAAAGACACTGACGGCGGCAGTGACACGCTCATCAGTGGTGGCATCTGCCATGGTATCGTTGTTCTGGAAAGCATCCAGACCCGTCAATGAGGAGACCGGGCTCAGGTTGATTTTTTCAAATAAAGAGGCATAAACCCCCTGGGCTACGGGACGGTTTTTCTCTAATACGGTCGTCGCAGTACCCTGCGCACTGTTTTCCTGTACAGACATCAGCATGTTCCTTTTCTTCTTTCTACAAGCAGCCAATCCGGCGATTAACAGTCTTTGGGGGCCAATGCCGCCAGTTCAGCACGCAGCTCATCGCTCAATGCTTCGTCTTTGAGGATGTTTTCCAGCTCACGGCGGAAGGTGGCGTTGTCCAGCAAATTGGACTTGAGATCACGCAGCAGATTGCGCATTGCCAGCAAGGCACGCAGTTGTGGGATTTGACGGGCGACACTTTCCGGCTCGAAATCCTTCATGTCATTGAAGGTCAGGGATACGGCGGTATCGGTATTATCCCCTGCCAAAGTATCAGGCACCGTTAATTTCAGGCTCGGTTGGAACTCGGCCAACACGCTGTTGAAATTATTTTTGTTGATATTGAGTTTTTCACGTTCGGACAGCGGACGCTGTTCCTGACCGTTGCTGTAATCGCCCATCACCAGAAGTTTTAAAGGTAGTTCGACTTTCTTCTGGGCACCGCCGGTGTGGAGGTCTAATTTAATATTAATACGCGCTTTGGGTATCTCATTTTGGAAGCTTGACGAGGCCATTGACTTTCCTTGTTAGAGGACGGGAATTTAGGAAATCCACCCCTGAAAAGATGCGTAAAAATAATCGGCATCACCTGGAACAATAGCCATCGCTCACCAATAAACCGTGGCAATGAAATTAAGGAAAATAATTGTTCGTAGATAACCTTCGCATTCGCAGGATGGCATAACACAGTATCTGACAGGTATTTTTCACACACATAAGTATATCGATTAAATACCCAGTGGCGGCAGTGTAAAAACATTAGCCAGGTAACACCAATGGGTTAAATGTTACAAAATGTAACTACTTGCATTTCAGAAAAAATGCAACATCACATTGAAGAATAAGAAGTTTCTTGTTAGGCGAGAAAAAATCCTTGTGCCTTAGCACGTTAAAAATCATCATGAAATTTAAACTAAGAGTGCACGAAATGTATTGTAGGAATGGTCCTACATTTTATTTTTTTAAGAATGTGATCTGGCGCTAGAGTATTTCACAACAAAGAGGGATAGAGAGGAACCTAACGGTTATCACAATGAATCAGTTAACTGTTAATAACGTAAAAATGACTTATCGATATAAAATTTCATTGAATGATACATGCAGTACCAGAAAATAGAGGTATGTGGCAGATTTATACTGATGAGAAACTGCTGTACAGCGAAAAATACGATTATCAACGCGGTTGGTAATACAAGTAAAAAATGATATCCGAGAACAGCCTGGTCTCGGTTGTACGGAGTTGACGCTCTCCAGCGTCAGCTACGTTAAGTGTATAGTTAGGTGATAAATTTATAAAATCAATTACATAGGTCAATAAATTGATATTGATCACTTAATCAGCTCGCCTCAGCAAGACTAATCCTATGAAAATCATCATTGGGCGATCATTTTTAATACCGCCAAACCTGGCATTTGCCAAAAAAATCCGCCCCTCCCTACTCCGATACCCATCAATTTATCTCGTCAGCATAATGCTGTACGGTCCGGGTGGATTCAGAACGAAGGTTAAAAGAGAGCAGTACCATCGTAGGGATAAGTCCCAAATTATCGACAAAAAAACTCTCTTGATTTTGACACCATCTAGATTACGCCAAACACGCCTCATTAATATGAAAACGATACGATTGTATTCTTTTTTCCATGTTTATCTTTTTCATTATTGAGTTCTTATGTGCATTAACCGTTTTGATGCTGAGCTTCATTATCTGGGCTATAGTCACTGGGTTAATACCTAACTTTAAATAACACATAACGGTGCGTTCCTTGCCCGTGAGTGTGCTCTCACTGGCCGGGTAACTCATTGCATTACCTTCAGCCTGAAGTTCTTTTTCCTCCAGTAAACCAATAGTATTCTGGATTATATCGTCAATTATATTATTACTGTAATTACCATATATAATGCCTGGGTTATTATCAGGTAATTTACCGTCGGCAGCTAAACCCTTACTAT
>NZ_JAZGQA010000111.1:0-15333 GCF_048593855.1 Yersinia sp. 2542 StPb PI | reverse complement strand
AGAGATTGTTATTGAAACTATCCACACATGAAGATGATAATAATTATCACTTAACTGGATACTCTAAAGAATACTTCTTATGCGTAAGGGCACCTATCCTACTCAAGCCGTAAATTGCACACCAGACCCATTTCCTGCGGTGTTGCAATTATCCTGTATCAACAGCGGACAACTGCTTGGTCAACATGATGTCGTGGTGATCAATCACCAAGGGCAGCTCTATTATTTGCGCCAAACCAAAGCAGGAAAACTGATACTGACTAAATAATTTTTAGTCACTCAATCCTATTTGCAAAAAAATCCACTACGCCAGCCACCTCATACTGAACACTAAGGCAGCCAGCAACTTATTGATTATGTTTAATAACATAGGGAGAGTTGCTCATGCTTCGTTTCTTTCGTTTATCTTTATGCAGTCTGGCAATAACAGTGGCGTTATCTCCACTGGCGACAGCCCATTCAGCACCCGCCAGTAAGAATCACACCCTTATTGCTACCGGAAATCAACCGACGACTGACAGTTTCACCCCCCCCGGCACAGTCACCGTCATTGATGCTGCATTACCAGACAAACAAACTGCCACCTCCGCCGCAGAAATGTTGCAAAACGTACCCGGTGTGAGTGTTAGCGGTGTTGGGCGCACCAATGGACAGAACGTTAATATCAGAGGCTATGATCAGTATGGTGTGCTGGTGCTCATTGATGGTATTCGTCAGGGCATCACGGGGGCCAATATCAGTGGTACTTTCCTTGATCCGGCACTGATAAAGCGGGTCAGCGTCATTCGTAGCCCATCAACATCAAGGTTTGGTAGTGGCGCCATGGGCGGGGTGATTGCTTACCAGACCATTGATGCGGCCGATTTGCTGGCAGAGGGCCAAAATCTTGGTTTCCGCGTCAGCGGTTATGGCGCCACGGGTTATCACAGTATCGGCTCTGGGATGTCCATTTTTGGCCGTACAGAGAGTCTTGATGGCATTGTCGCGCTAAGTAAACGTAAGGTCGGCAATATTTACCACGGTAACGGTAATGAAGCGCCGAATGATGAAACGATTAACAGCTTGATGTTTAAGGGCACCGCCTATCTTTCTGACAGCCAATCGTTAACCACCGCCTTGCGTTATTACAATAACCAGGCACTAGAACCGCGCATGGCTAACCTTAGTACACCTGACTTAAAATTTAATAAAAGTCCAATGATGAATCGTTCCACCCTGCAACGTGATGCCGAGTTAACCTACCGCCTGCAACCACAACACCTTGATTGGTTGGATGCCACCAGCCAACTCTACTATTCCGAGATCAATATTAGTGATGACGTCAATCGCGAGGGCTCAGGCCGCCGTAAACAGATCACCCACGGCATAAAGCTGGAAAATAACAGTAAGCTATTTGCCTACAGCCCAGTCGCACATTTGTTCACTTATGGTGTGGAAGCCTACCATCAAGAGCAAGTGCCAACCGGCGTTATTCGTAATTTTCCCCCTGCTGAAATCAAATTCTCCTCCGGTTGGTTGCAAGACGAAGTTACACTGCGTGATTTACCCGTTACCTTGCTGGTAGGCAGCCGCTTCGACAGTTATAAAAACAGCCGCATAGGATTTGCTGATAAGGAGGCAAAAAACTGGTCAACACGGGGGGCAATTACGATTGATCCAACCGATTGGTTGATGCTGTTTGGTGCTTACAGTCAGGCATTTCGTACCCCAACGCTAGCGGAGCTTTATAACAACTCGCTACACTTCTCTGCCGGATGGTTCTCTAATTACTGGTCCCCTAATCCAAACTTAAGACCAGAAAGCAACGTCACCCGCGAAACGGGGTTCGGAGTGTATTTTGATAATCTATTCGCCGATAACGATTCAGTTAAATTTAAAGCCAGCTATTTTGATATCCACGCTAAAGACCGCATTACCAGTCATGTCAATATGATGAGCTCCGGCTACATCAATATCCCGCGCAGTAAAAGCTGGGGTTGGGATGTGTCATTGGATTACCAGAATCAATGGATTGACTGGACGCTGGCCTATAACCGCACTCGTGCTATTAATCTCGACACCCGCCAATTTATTAACAGTATCAATCCAGATACCGTCACCAGCAGGCTTAATATCCCTATTGCCAACAGTGGTTTTAGCACTGGCTGGATCCTGACAATGGCAGAAAATACCAAGTTTATGAAAAATAACGATGCCAAAACGTCGTCACGCCGTCCCTATGCGCCGCAAGCTGGTTATGCGGTCCATGACTTTTACCTAAGCTACCATGGGGCTGGCAGCTTGAATGGCCTCACCACCACCGCAGTATTGGGTAATGCATTCAATAAGGTGCACTACTCACCACAAGCAATCCCGCAGGATGGTCGTAATGCCAAACTATTAATCAGCTATCAGTGGTAATCACAAGGAAGCGACTCATGGAAATATCACATTACCAACACTATCTCAACACTCGGCAGCAACACCCCAGCAAGCCTCTACACGATATCGCTCGTATGATGAATATCAGTGAAGCCGAGCTATTTTATGCGCGGGTAGGACAGGATGCGCAACGCCTGGATATCAGTGCCGATAGACTGCTGACTGAGTTAGCCAGTGTCGGTGTCACTAAATCGATCACCCGTAACGATTATGCAATACATGAGCATTGGGGTGAGTACCAGAATTTGCGCTTGCACGGTCACCTGGGTTTGGTTCTTAATCCACGCGCGCTGGATTTAAGGCTGTTTTTCCGTCAATGGGACAGCATTTTTAGCCTGAGCGAGGAGACACCACAGGGTAAGCAATTGAGTATTCACTGCTGTAATCTGCAAGGCAAGGCAATCCATCAAATCTACTGTACCGAAGAAACAGACCTTAACGCATGGCAGCAGTTGGTGGAAAAGTATCGCTGTGAAACCAATGCGCGGTTAGTGTTCTCCCCCACAGAGAAAGCGTTCACTCCAGAGACAGTCATTGATAACGCTGCGATAGATAATGAATGGCGCAAAATGAACGATATCCATCGGTTCTTTATGCTACTCAAACGCAATAAAATCACCCGCCGGCAAGCCTTCCGGGCTGTCGGTGATGATCTGGCTTATCCGGTTGATAATAAAGCATTAAGGCAAATTTTATATGCGGCACAGGCTTGCCAGAATGAAGTGATGATCTTTGTCGGTAACACCGGGTGTATGCAGATCTTCACTGGCGTGATAGAACAATTCATTGCCTGCCAGGGGAAGCAAACACCGCCGCCTCATTGGATGAGTGTGCTTAACCGCCGTTTTGCTTTGCACCTGCATGAGAATGCCATTGCAGAAAGTTGGGTAACCCGCAAACCGACCAGCGAGGGTTACATCTCAAGTCTGGAGCTGCTGGATACTCAAGGTAACCATATTCTGCAACTATTTGGGCAACGTAGCGAAGGCCAACCAGAGCAGCACCACTGGCATCAGCAACTGGCCGAATTGACTGCCATAGGCTCCGCTGATGAATAAATGGCTAATATTTATTGCCATTATAATTCCAATCAGTGGCATTGCCAGCCAACGCATTATCACACTCGGCAGTGATATCTCTGAAATCACCTACGCATTAGGCGTAGGTGCCAACATTGTGGCCAGGGATAGTGCCAGCCAACACCCCAGTGAATTGAAAGCCTTACCCGACGTGGGTTACTTGCGACAACTCAATGCCGAAGGCATTCTCGCGTTACAACCTACGTTGGTGTTATGTCGTAAACAGGCTTCAGCGTCACGAGCGCTAAAGCAAATCACTGACTATGGGGTAAAGGTCATACTTATTCCCGCGGACAGTTCGCCACAAACAGTGGTAACTAAAATTCAGTTGATTGCCAGCGCAGTTAATCAGCAACAGAAAGGCCGACAACTGATCAATCACTACCAGCAACAGCTGGCAATGATAGATTCCACACCATTGTCGGTAAAGGTTCTATTTATCATAAGCCACGCGGGGTTACCGCCGCTGGCTGCGGGTAAAAATACTGCTGCGGATAGCTTATTTCGCCTTTCAGGCCTGAACAACACCATGCAAAAATTCAGCGGATATCGCCCTTTATCACAAGAAGGGATTATCGCCAGTGCTCCTGACCTGCTGATTGTTACGTCATATAGCGTTAAATCACTGGGTGGTATTGATAATATATGGCGTTTACCGGGAATAGCTCTGACTCCTGCGGGTAAAAAGCAACGATTACTGGTAATTGATGATAGAGCATTACTGAGTTTTGGCCTGCAAACACCCCAAGTTCTACAACAGTTGCGGAGTGCCGGGGAGTCCAGCCGGTAAAAGCGTCTTCTGTTAGCGACGAGTAGGAGTGATTGCAATACCTTTCATCCTTGAAGCCGCAGCTAAGTTAGCGGCTGTTACTCACCCGAGTCACTGAATACGTTGGATATGCAACCAACTAACTGGAACAGGAGATTTCCAGATGTTTCCCCCAGTCAGGGGGTAATGCCGCCAAGTCATCAAATTCAGGTTGCTCTGCGAAAGGATGCTGTAATGCCTGATGCAACCGCTGTAGCGGTTGAATATCATCCTTTTCAGCGTGATCAATCACTTGCTGTGCCAGGTAGTTACGCAATATATATTTCGGGTTAACCGCTTTCATCAATTGCTGACGCTGAACATCGTCAATCGGCTCTTGTTGCAGACGTGTACGATAACGGTGGTACCAACTGTCAAAACCGGCTCTATCGATAAAATCATCACGTAGTGGCGATTGCGCCGAATGCATTTCAACCTGGCTCAACAAGCGGAATGTACGGGTATAATCTCGCCCCTCTTGAATCATCAAACTCAATAATCCTGTCAGTAACTCGTTATCCTGGCTGCTGTTTTCGACAAAACCTAGTTTAGCGCGCATCTGTTGGCCATAAGCTGCCATTAACTCTGGCTCATAAGCCCCTAGTGCCAACTGTAGCTGCTCCACCGACATTAAGCCGGACAACGCCTGCCCCAACCGATGCAGATTCCATAGTGCGACCGCTGGCTGATTATCGAAAGCATAACGCCCCTGACCATCAGAGTGATTGCAAATATATCCCGGTACATAGTCATCAAGAAAACCAAATGGACCATAGTCCATGGTAATACCAAGAATCGACATATTATCGGTATTCATCACACCATGAGCAAAACCGACCGTTTGCCAATGAGCGATTAAACGTGCCGTGCGTTTTACCACATCAGTAAACCACAACAGGTAACTTTCCGGTTGACCGGCCCATTGCGGCCAGTGACGAGCAATAACATAATCAGCCAACTGTCTGACCTGTGCAGGCTGCTGTCGATAATAGAAGTGTTCGAAATGGCCAAAACGAACATGACTTTCAGCCACGCGTAATAGCATCGCCCCACGTTCTGGTTGCTCACGATAAACAGGATGTTCGCTGGTAACAATGGTCAGTGCACGGCTGGTAGGTATTCCTAGATGGTGCAATGCTTCGGAGGCTAAAAACTCCCGGACGACTGAGCGCAAAACGGCCCGCCCATCCCCCATGCGGGAATAAGGGGTTAACCCTGCGCCTTTCAAATGCCAATCCATACTGCGGCCGTCACTGAGTTGTTGTTCCCCGAGCAAAATCCCACGGCCATCCCCGAGCTGCCCTGCCCATACGCCGAACTGGTGGCCACTATATACTTGTGCCAGCGGCTCCATACCTGGTAGCAAAGCCTCTCCTGCCCATACGCTGGCTTTCGGCAAACTAAACCAACTCTCATCCAGCCCAAGCTCCTGCGCTAAAGGGGAACTGTGGTACAGCAAGCGTGCCCCCTTTAACGGCGTTGGTTGCAAGTGAGTATAAAAACCACTCAATTGCTGCCCGTAGCTATTATTAAATTGAGGCGTCTTCTCAGATTCTGAAGCGCTATCTGATGGAATAAAGTTAAAAGGGGTCATCAGCGTAATACCTCAGCCAGCCAGTGACTAACTTGCAACAGCTCAGCGTGTGACTCAGGAAAATCATCGCTTAATTGCTGACAAACAACGTTAATAGCCTCGGGACGATACACCGTCCCTTGTAGCCGCTCAGCCAAAGCTTCCAGCGGAGCCGGATTCAAACTATCCGTAAAGATTTGGCAGCGAGCGATGGCACCCTGTAATACATCAAAATGCAGTTCAATTCCGCCCCAAATAAAACGGGTATCGACTAAGTGGCTAAAGGCGGGGGCCTGACCGAAATTCCATTCCCAGCTACTCTGTTTAGCAAATTGTTCGGTAAAACCAGGTAGGTCGGGCAATGCTTGTGGGGAGATTCTTTCCGCCAGCACCTTTTCATTATAATAATCGAAAAAAGCCTGCTCAATGGCGACACAAATCTGTTGATGCTCAATTCCCGGTAATAGCTCCACCAGATTGGTGACTCGGGAGCGCACTGATGTAATCCCTTTGGCCTGCAATTTTTTCGGATCAGGATTAAGGTAATCGGCCAAACGACTCAGATCCGCACTCAATAACAATGTGCCATGATGAAAACCACGATCTTTGGTCTCTTTATATGCCGAGCCCGAAACTTTGCGCTCATCATCACCGTTCTTAACCACCAAATCATTACGACCTGAAGCGGTGGCCTGAATTCCGAGCGAGGCTAACGCAGTAAGAATAATTTGAGTGGAGACCGTTTTATCATATTCAGGTTTACCCGCCATAAAGGTGAAACAGGTATTGCCCAAATCATGAAATACCGCCCCGCCGCCGCTGCTGCGCCGAGCCAGCTTCACGCCATCTTGCTCCATTTGGCGCGTATTACACTCTTTCCATGGATTCTGAGCGCGGCCTATCACCACGGTGTCAGCATTACGCCACAAAAATAACACTCGCTGATCCGGGGACATCTGACGGAAAATGCACTCTTCTACCGCCAGATTAAACCAGGGGTCATAAGAATCAGAAATGAGTAAGCGAAGGGATGACATAAACGCGGCTCCGAACCAAAATAAGCAGCTATTAAGATAACATAACCAACGCCGATATCTTTAGGTTCGAGGATTCATTCTGTATTGATTAAGAACTATATCGAAAATGCATCAAATGCGACGCGCTTGCCAGTACACACGTTTCCAATAAACATTTTCTAGCGATGAACGGATCACACCTTTACTCGTTGAGGCATGAATAAATTCATCATTAGTATCGTAAATACCGACATGCAGCCCATTTTGTCCACTGCCAGTTTTGAAAAACACCAAGTCGCCAGGCATGAGTTCATCACGAGAGACTTTAGTGCCTAAGGTGGTCTGCGCTGCTGTTGTTCGGGGTAATTGCATATCAAAACGATCACGGAATGTGCGGTAAACAAACCCTGAACAATCAACCCCACTTTGATCCAGCCCACCATTACGGTATGGCGTTCCTTCCCATTGACGCAGTTGTTCATTCAGTTTAGCAACTACCACAATAGAATCTGATAAGTGACCACTCGGTGTTGGAGCATGGCTGCTACAACCAGCAAGAATCATACTGACCAAAAAGATCCAGAAACGCATCCGCATCGAGATATCACCAGGGTAAGGCTTAGCCAATCCACCGCACAGCAAGCTATTCGGCGCTATATCTGGCCAGCAAGAGGTACCAGTAGAGCTAATTTAGCTATCGAGTCTGGAAAAAACAAGTTATATGAATGAGATAATAGATTTAATCACTTTTTATAGGTTTGGTGTGAATCAGCCATATCCCCAGTAGGATAAACCCCGCCCCTAACGTTTTTAATAACGTCGCCGACTCATTGAACCAGGGTAACAATACAGCGGCTAAATAGACGAGCGCATAACTAAGACTCAGTAATGGATAGGCTCGATTGAGTGGCAAATACCTTAAGGCAAAAAACCAGCACAACATAGATACTGCATAGCCGGCTAGCCCGAAAGTTACCGCCATTAATTGTGTCAGATGATGTGCTAAAAACTGACCATTAATATCTGCCAACGATATTAATGGGGTATGCATCATCCCCCACTTCAACATGAGTTGGGCCATGGTCACCAACACCACACTGCCTATTCCCCACAGGTAACCTTTCATAAATGCCAACTAATCAAAAGGATGCCAAACATAATGGCGGCAACACCCAACCAATGGCGAGAAGTTGCCTTTTCTCCATAAAACAACTGCGCGGCCAAGGTCACCAACACAAAGTTAAAGCTTAATAGCGGATAAGCCACACTCAAAGGCAGATGTTGCAATAAACGTAACCACAGCACCATTCCTAAGCCCAGCAATATCACTGCGATAGCAAGCCAACGCAGTGTTGGCGCAAGCCGTTTTTCACCAGATTGCCCCCAGCATTGTGCAGCTTGCTTCTGACACAGTTGCCCCGCACAGGTCAATAAACTGACAACTATCAATAGCAAATAATTTGTCATGGTGTCTTTTGGTACCACAAAAGTGCCAAACGATTCATTAAATTAACCTTGTCGGCTACCGGATAATGGGCAGAGATGTCCTCACCGCGAGATAATTGCACAACTAACGACACGTCACCTTGCTGCCTTGCATGAGCCAACCATTCACTAAAATCTTTATTGCTAATGTATTTATCTTTGCTGTCAGCATAGTTCAGCCCATAAGACAGCTCGCCCTTTTCGCTGAACATCAGTATATCGCTACGTTTCAGTTGCCACGCTAACCCTGCCGCTACCCCCGCACTGTCGGTAAGCACATAGCGACTGCTGCTCAACGCATCAAAATTATTCTGAATAAAATTTTGCGGCTGTTTGGAATCAATAACCTGTTGAGGAATCAGGTAACCCACCAGCAAAACCAACAATAATGGACAGGCGGCAGCCCAACGCCAATAACGGGCGTTATTATACAATGTAATCAGTCCCACCAACCCCCATCCAGTAAAGGCGACTATCCCCAACACTACTTTCTGCTGCTCGTGTGGCCCATAGGCGACCAAGTGCCCTACCAAATTCAAACCAATAACTAATACCGCCAGCGCGCAAACTAATCCAAAAATAAGATTTATTGCACCATTTATTTTCAGCGCGCGCATACGCATGTTACTGGCGCAATCTGTTGCATATGCCGCCATCAGTAAAGATAGTGGAGCCATACATGGCAAGATATACGTTGGGAGTTTTCCTTTAGCCACACTGAAGAATAACAACGGCATGACGACCCAACTGAGCAAAAAGAACAGCTCTGGTTTTGCCACCCGTTCACGCCACCCTTTAAGTAACGCTCCCGGTAATAACCCCAACCACGGCAATACACCGATGCAAAGAATAGGCAGGTAATACCAAATGGGGGCTTTATGTTGAGCATCTTTTTCAGCGAATCTCTGAATATGTTCAACCCAAAAGAAGTAATGCCAGAAATCGGGTTCACGTTGCGCGATGGCCAATGCCCACGGCAAGCTCAAGATTACCGCACCCAATATCGCTATCGGGCCAAAAATGATGAGTTCTTTTATTCGCTTTTGCTGTATGACAATAGGCAATACCGAAATAACCGGCACGGCCAACGCCAGAAAACCTTTGGTCATAAAGCCCATGCCACAAGCAAGGCCGAGCAAAAGGTAAGCCCCCACCTTCTGCGCCAAGGTTTCGGCCCGCAATGTGAGATAAAAACAGACCATTGAAGCGGTCAACCATAATGAAATCATCGGGTCCAATACCGCATAGGAGCCGATACTAAATACCAACAACATGGAGAGATAAATTAATGTCGCCAGTACCGATGTGGAGCGATTACGCCACAATAAAGTCGCTAACCAATAGACTAATATTGCACTTAGCGCGGTACTAAAAATGGAACCAAATCGGACGGCAAAATTAGTGTCGCCAAATATCCACTGGCTAATATTATTAAACCAATATCCAGCGATAGGCTTTTCGAAATAGCGGATCCCCAGAAAATGCGGCACAACCCAATCACCACGTTGCAACATTTCCCGGCTAATCTCAGCGTAGCGAGTTTCGTCAGGTTGCCACAGTAAACGACTATTGATTGGCAATAGGTATAGCAAAGCAAAAAACAACGCCAACAGTGCTGCCCCGCCTCCTTTTAACAGTTTCATCCGACATCCTTAATTTTTGTCTGACACCCTAACCAACCCTCTCGGCCAGGAAAGGTGGTACGCTCGACGGTCCCTATCGGCAATAAATCTAAATCATCGGGTAATAACTCTCGAAGCGGGCAAAACTGGATACCTTGTTTTTTGGCCTGGACTAATAATTGCTCAAACATTACTGCCTGAGACATCCCTTCAACTTCAGCATGAATGGTATAAACCGAGACACCTCTATCACGCAAAATAGCTTCAATGATGAAATTATTAAAATCCTCAGCCCGCACTTCACTCCCTACGACTTCATCGTACGTTGGCAACGTAACAGGAATTTGTACACTGCCAAGACTGCCATCAGGTAATAGGGGGCGGAAAGGATGAGTACCACGACAATCACTGTTATAACGAAAAGCGAACGGTTGCTTGATGGCTAACACCCGCGAGTCTGCACGCCAGCCGGCAGCCGCGGAACAAGTTACCGGCTGCCCAATGCTGTTCTGTAATGCATCCACACCCCATTGAACCTGCTCAGTTAGCTGTTGTGTTGACCACGATGCAACCTTAGCTTGCCAGCCTTGATGATCCCATGCATGCAAACCAACCTCATGCCCTGCTTGTAACGTGGCTTTCATTAATGAGCCAAGGTCTTTACCGATTTTTTTACCCGGCCAGGCGGTTCCGGCCAGTAAGATATCCCAGCCATAAAGCGAAGCGGCATTAGAACGCAACATCTTCCACAAGAAACGAGGTCGGAAAAGACGCCACAAGTGACGCCCCATATTATCTGGGCCAACACTGAAGAAAAAGCTGGCGCTGATATCATACTGTTCCAATACAGCAAGTAATGATGGCACACCTTCTTTTGTTCCACGGTAGGTATCCACATCAATTCTTAGTCCAACTTGCTTCATAGATAATGCTCATCCTTTTGGGTTTCACCCAGTTCCAGTACAGCACCACGAAGGAAGAAATCCAAGGTTTCGCTGACAGTTTGCTGCAAAGCGATTTCTGGCTGCCAATGTAAAATACGTCGCGCATTCGTGATGCTGGGGGTGCGATATTCGACATCCTGATAGCCTTTACCATAATAGGCACTGCTTTCGATATCTTTAAAGCCAGCAAATGGTGGGAAGTGACCACGTAATTGATGTTTTTCAAAACTACTCAGCAGCATTTGCGCTAATTCGCGAATACTGGCCTCATTCGTCGGGTTACCAATATTGATTATCTGACCATCACAGCAGCCATCATTGTTCTCAATAATGCGAAATAGCGCTTCAATGCCATCATGAATATCAGTAAAACAGCGTTTTTGCGCGCCACCATCAACCAGTTGAATAGGAGAGCCTTCAACCAGATTTAATATCAATTGTGTAATGGCGCGGGAACTGCCAATACGAGCAGCGTCAAGGTTATCCAAACGTGGCCCCATCCAGTTAAATGGGCGGAACAATGTGAATCTGAGGTTTTCTTTCGCACCATAAGCCCAGATAACACGATCCAATAATTGTTTGGATACCGAATATATCCAGCGTTGTTTGTTAATTGGCCCAACAATCAGTCGCGAACTGTCCTCGTCAAACTCTTTGTCATCACACATACCATAAACTTCAGAAGTGGATGGGAAGACAATACGTTTATTGTATTTAACGCAATCGCGAACAATCTTTAAATTTTCTTCAAAATCTAATTCGAAAACACGCAGTGGATTGCGGGTATATTCAATTGGCGTCGCAATAGCCACCAGCGGCAAAATGACATCACATTTTTTAATATGATATTCGATCCATTCGGAATGAATACTGATGTCGCCTTCCACGAAATGGAAGAAAGGGTTATCCAAGAAACGACTAATAGCATCAGAACCAATATCCAGACCATAGACTTCGTAACGGTCATCACGCAACAAGCGTTCGGTTAAGTGATTACCAATGAAGCCGTTCACACCAAGGATCAGTACACGGGTACGTCTTTTCAAAGCATTGCTTGGTCTGTTAGCTAAACGCACATCCGTGACAATGCCCATTTCTTGGGCTAATCGACTACCCTGAACATACAAACCCGCGTCTCCCTGACCAGTAACAATCTCCAGCGCACCTTCACCGCAGGCGACAACTAAAGGTGAAATTGAGAGTATGGTGCCGGGTAACTTTCCGTGTGCCATCTTCAGCGGTCGCGCACGCCAGATGATGAGTTTACGCTGCCCAAGATAGCTGAATGCCCCGGGATAAGGCTCCGTCACGGCACGAACTAAATTATTGATATCTGATGCTGACTTTTGCCAATTGACCTCTCCATCAGCAGCAGTTCGTCGGCCAAAATAGCTGGCATCGGCTTCTTTTTGTGGTGTCAGATGCAGTGAAGAACACTTCATTTTTGGCAATAAATCACGTAACAACTCTTGCGACGCTTCACGCATTTTTGCATGTAATGTCAATGCAGTATCTGTATCGCTGATGGTAACTTTGTGTTGGCCCACAATTGGGCCTGCATCAGCTTTTTTTACCATTTGGTGCAAGGTTACACCTGTTTCGGTCTCCCCATTAACCAGCGCCCAGTTAATCGGAGCACGCCCACGGTATTTCGGCAACAAGGAGCCGTGTAAATTGAACCCTCCTTGCGGTGCTAACGACAAAATTTCATCACACAGCATATTGCGATAATAGAAAGAGAAAATAATATCCGGCTGTAATTGCTTAATACGCTCAACCCATAACGGATGATTGGCATCATCCGGTGCAAATACAGGAAGTTCTAAATCAGCAGCAACCCGGGCCACTGAAGAGAAAAAACGATTCTCATTAGGATCGTCAGTATGGGTAAATACTGCCTGAATATCGTAACCTGCTGCTACTAGTGCTTTTAGACCTACACAGCCAATATCATGATAGGCAAATACAATCGCTTTCATTTTTCTACTTCCTGATTATTGTCGGTATGCTCTGTCCCGACCACTTTCTGTATGAAATAACGTGGGCGCGCGCGCACATCGTTATAAATTCGACCGATGTATTCACCGAGTAGCCCCATACCAACGAATTGGGCACCGATGAACATGAACAACACGGCAAAGAGCGTAAAGACACCGCCGCCTGCCCATTCCGGGCCAAATACCAAACGCAAAACCACTAACAGCACAGCAAGAGTAAAACCAGAAAGTGCAATGACACTGCCCACCAGGCTTAACAGACGTAATGGGGTCGTTGTCAGGCAAGTTATCAAGTCATACATGAGATTAATGAGCTTCATCAGGCTGTATTTTGAGTCACCGAATTCGCGCTCAGCATGATGAACTGTAATTTCAGTGGTACGGCGGGCAAAGGTGTTTGCCAGAATGGGAATAAAGGTACTGCGTTCGTGACAGTGTAATATTGCTTCTACGATATGACGGCGGTAGGCTCGTAACATGCAGCCATAGTCACCCATAGATTTACCTGTAGCACGTTGAATCATCAGATTAATCAAACGGGAGGCTGTTTTACGAAACAGCGAATCTTGCCGATTAGCGCGCACAGTCCCGACGACGTCGTAGCCCTCTTCTGCCACACTGACCAGCCGTGGGATTTCCTCCGGCGGGTTTTGCAGATCAGCATCAAGTGTAATGACCAAATCACCACTAACCTGATTGAATCCAGCCATAATGGCTGAATGTTGGCCATAATTACGATTTAGCAAAACTGCGATTATGTGGTTTTCAGGTACGTTCGCCGCTGTTGTCAAAATTTCAGCAGAACTATCACTACTCCCGTCATCAACCAGAATAATTTCATAAGGTTGGGTGAGTAACTTACAGGCAGCCGACGTCCTCTCTATTAATGCCGGCAAGCTCTCTTGCTCGTTATAAACAGGGATAACTATTGATACTTTTTTGATTTGCTCATTTTGTAACACGGTGCGGCCCTATAATAGTTGCCAATGCATCAACTACCCGGTCAACATCACTGTCTAGCATGTCGGGGAAAAGGGGCAATGTGCATAATCTGGCGGAATTCCACTCGGTATTGGGTAAGTGCAACTGTGGATAGCGTTCGCGATAATACTTTTGAGTATGGGCGGCACGAAAATGCAGACCAGTACCAATTCCTGACTCTTTCAACCGCTCCATCAGTGAGTCGCGACTCATTGCGCAGCGACCTTCATCAACACGCACCATAAACAGATGCCATGCATGGAGATGGGCATAGTCGGGAACCGCCAGGGGTTGCAAGGGGGAATCGTTCAATGCCTTATAGTAGCGGGCAACTAATTCTTGGCGACGAGCATTGATTTCAGGTAAACGCCTGAGTTGCACTACCGCAATCGCTGCGTGAATATCAGATAAGTTATATTTATAACCAGGCACTATGACTTCGGCCTGTGGGCTACGCCCTTGTCGCTGTCGATCAAAGGCATCCACACCCAGGCCATGAAACTTAAGTTGCCGTACTTTGTCGGCTAGCTCATCATCATCAGTGGCAATTAAGCCGCCTTCAGCACAAGTCATGTTTTTAATGGCATGGAAAGAGAAAATAGCGGTGCCCTTCTCGCCAATCCATTGATTACCATAGCGGGTGCCAGCAGCATGGGCCGCATCTTCAATCAATGGGATACCTTGATGCTGAGCAATTAAACGCAAAGCATCAAGATCACAGGGAGCGCCGGCATAATGTACCGGGATAATGGCTTTGGTTTTTGCGGTGATAGCTGCTGCAACATCCGCAGCATTTACCATTAAAGTGTCGCGATCAACATCAATCATTACCGGCTCAGCGCCCAGCAACACAATCATATTAAGAGTAGAAACCCACGTTTGAGACGGGGTAATAACTTCATCCCCTGGGCCAATACCCAAGGCCATCAAGGTGATATGCATTCCCGCAGTGGCCGAACTGACAGCAATAGCATGCTTGCAACCAAATGCCTTACAAAAATCAGTTTCTAACTGTTGATTCTGTGGGCCGGTGGTTATCCAACCTGAGCCTAATACATTTATGACCGCATTAATTTCGTCCGTACCGATTGACGGACGTGAAAATGGCAAAAAATTCTGCATTGAATAATCCCTTAGGACACCAGAGCTGTCGGCAACTATATGCTCACTTAAGTTAACGAAAACTAAACGCCCATCAGATAAACCGGTGGTCTGCTAGGGTCAACTCTAGTCCATTAACCTTAAATAAACCTTAAGATAGCGTTTTTTTGCTGATATATTCAGAAAGGGTATGTCACGAAGAAAGGAATTAGTTTTCATAGAAAAATCAAACAACTAACATAAAACACTGTGGGATGTTTCATCACAATGATTTAATAGATTTTATCTGCGGAGAAAAAGAAAAAT
>NZ_JAZGQA010000110.1:0-15561 GCF_048593855.1 Yersinia sp. 2542 StPb PI | reverse complement strand
TCCAATACAATAGGTGGCATATGATAGGAGATATTAAGGTCGGCCATTTTGGCCAGCGTTGAGTTATCACTATTTGTCAGGCTGATTATTTTACAATTATGTAAACTGAACTGATTGGCAATACGGATAATCTCTTCGGTTTCACCCGAGACGGAAAATATGATAGCAATAGCATCCTGATACATATCGCTGTTGATAGGATAATAGGGATCGTCAATATAAGTACTAAACTTGCCAATATTCGAGAAGAAACGAGCGCTGTATTTCCCTAACGCCCCAGAGGTTCCTATACCCACAAAAATAATTCGGCGCGTGGCGGCTATTTGTGCTGCGGCCGTATCCAGTAACTCGTCAAACTCACTATTATTAATACTTTTAAAATAGCTAATTATTTCACTAATACCAAAGCTAACTGGTGGTTTTTCATCATGCTCTACATATAATTTAAACCGCACCCGGAATTCAGAATAACCATCACAATTCATTTTTTTACAAAATCGTAAAACTGTAGTGGTAGAAACACCCGCTGCGTCAGCCAGTTCTCTGATGGTCATATACATCACTTTATCAGTGTTTTTTATGATGTAATTATAAACGATCAATTCCAGTTCGTTCAGCGCTGATATTTCTTTATATGTAAACATACTGATACCTGAAGTCCCATTAGCTGCCTGAAACCATGACACATATGTCATGATCCGAGATAGGCGAATTTAGCACGAAATGAAGCGACGAACGAGGCAGTTGTTGTTGGTTGTTGGAGCAATTCGGCTGTTGTAATTGCAAGATAGTTTCCTTGATCAACATCCGCCTGGCTTGCGCTATAACCTCGGCCGTCATTAGTCAATGTAAGTACAGTGTCTGATATAACCAGACCTACAGCACCTAGCAATTAAATAAACCGGGCAATTAAGCCCGGATTTGTACTTTACTCTGCAATTGTAATAGGCTCAGGTAACCCATCAAGCCACATATGTACTTTGTCATAAAAGACTGCCCACATGGGATCATCGGCTTCAATCTCCCCTTGATTTGGAAAATACTCTGGATCTTGTGGGCCACCAAAGTAAGCAATAATTTCTTCTTTTGTTGAATTTTTAAATTGAACAAGCATATTCACTCCTTAAAAATCATAACCACGGCCTGCGATAATGTATGTTCCTGGGTTTGTATTGGACATTGAAAAATAGAGCCGCTGGATTTCTATTAATGACAGCGTTCCGGCGGTAATGGACGTTGCTGTTTGCCCTGTAACGGTTGAAATCGCACCGAACTGTCCGATACCTGACAGAGATGAGCCAATACTCAGCGCAACACCGTTGCCAGCGACTGTTTCATTTACTGTTATAGCAATATCTATCTGTGTGGCATTGGGTGGGGCCACAGGTGAAACACCTAACGGCGTTTGCGCTGTTGTACCACTAGAAACGGAATATATAGTAGCTGTTTGGATTGCTATATGCCTATGGGATTGAAATCCTATCTTCAACAATGATGATGCCGTCCCCCACACACTAACCAACGCTGATGCTGTATAACCTGATGGCATATTAGCCCCGCCATACACTTCAGGAGCAAGCACTGACGTGGAATTAACTGCCAGCAATGCAGATACTTGAGTTATTGGGTTATAAATCGCATACAGCGCTACAAATCCCGCAGCTGGCGCGGTGCCAGTATCCATACCGCCAGCGCCCGTAGTCGCAAGGTTAATTGCTTTATTGAAGCTAGTAAGTTTGTACTGACGTCCACCTAGCGCCGTTTGTACGATCAATTCATCTGCCGTGAAAGTGGCCGTTGACGATGCGGCTGTAACACTCATTTTTGCATTGCGTGATGTGCCAACAACGCCCGTTAATTGGGGCAGATGGGCTGCATCGCCCAAACCAAGGTTTACGAGAGTCTCAGCGACAGCGGCGGGGCCGGCATTTTTAATTTCCACAAGGTTATTGGCTGTTTTTAAAAATCCACCATCAGTAATTAATTTAGAGACAGCAGTCGCCACCTGATCAAACTTCTCACTGTCAGCATCAATATTAGCGGCAGAAAGAACACTCATTAATTCCCGCTGTAAGGTGTTAAACCATTCCGCCGGTAATATCGTTGGGGGAACGCCGCCGGCGACATTGCCGTCGGTAAATTCGCCATTACTGTCGGCGCGTGAATTAGGAATATCTCCAATTTTTTGCATAGTAATACCTCACCAATTAAGGCGTTTTAAATTAATAGAAATTGATTAGTTAGCTAACGTAGCCAAACTTCAGAATGCTATGAGACGGATTTAACACCGCAAACCGGCATTCAAGTTGTTTATTGCCCCATGAACGCAACGGATCACTGCAATAAGTTAGGCCACATTGAGCATAATGAAGCGTGGTTTCGGGTGCGGTAATCAACCACGTGAATGGCCACTCGTCACCGTTCAATGCATCACGGCATACCGACAT
Organism: Yersinia sp. 2542 StPb PI; assembly: GCF_048593855.1. Lineage (NCBI taxonomy): Bacteria > Pseudomonadati > Pseudomonadota > Gammaproteobacteria > Enterobacterales > Yersiniaceae > Yersinia > Yersinia sp. 2542 StPb PI. Next base: position 13,114 of record NZ_JAZGQA010000110.1, on the reverse strand, counting down.
ACCTGCACAGGCTTGCCGGTATTGGGTGATAGCAATGGAGTAACCCAATGCCTTGGCCACACGGATAAAATAGGATGCAGACTGGCCGCCGATGCCAAACAATTTCGACACCACGGCCCGCTGGCGCTGGATCATGCTGTCTACTTCACCAATGGCACATAGATCCGGTAGCCCCACAGTGGCTTCCCACTCAGGTAACATAGCCGTCGCCGTTGCCGGGAATGCCGCAGACAACAAATCTTGCGCATCTTCATCGCTACGCTGATACGCATTTGCCAGCGCCCGCAGTACCTCAGTCTGCACGCCATCCGGTCGCCGTGGCCAGACTAAACCCATCGGCATTAATGCTTGCAAAGCGGTAGTATATTCACTGACAGAGTAGCGACTCATAGATAGCTCACCGTACCCCTAATGGGGAGTTTGCCAGTTTGTAACTCAATATTGGCCGCCGGAGATTGCATAATAAAGCCCCCGGTCCCCGTGACCTCACCAATTGCCAGTAATAGTGATGACCACAAGATTTTGCCACCAGGTTCACCTTCGCTGAAAAACACCTCGTCGATAGCGGCATTGATGGCGGTCGTGGTAGCACTATCAGCATGTGAAATCCCACTAATAACAAAATCAATGGGTTGTGCAACTGGCGCACAAACATAAACCAACGCAATGATAGGTTGCTGTGGATAAATATTATCTGCTACCCGTTGTTGATCACCAGTGGCTTTTACCGCCCCCCATGATTCCAGCGATGAAATACCGTCGCTACCTTGCGGAAAACCGCCGTGGTCGTTGTCATCGCACATAATATAAACCCCGACAGTCCCTGCCCCCATCAGCCGCCGTTTTACCCAACAACGGGTCACTCCCGATACCCTTAATGCCCAAGATTGATAGTCGGTATCATTACCACCTTGCGGGATATTCTGGTAAGCCAATAGCATACGGGAACGAAATGCATCCTCAGATTCAATATCCGCACCGCCGGAAATTTTACTCAGTGCTGTGGCGGTGGCCTGAACACCATCAATAGCAATATCTAGCGTCAGCAGGGTGCCAGCCGCACTGTTACCCCGGCTACCGCCGCCAGTCGCATCCTCCAATGGACGGGGTAAAATGGCGGTAATAGCTGCCAGAACGTGACCATCGGGAGAAATCTTCACTTCATTATCAAGCCGATACTGATAGCCGTCGGCCCGATTAAGCAAGCGGCCAGCAGGAATAGTTCGTCCAGCTATCCCACTAAAGCGAACGTCAGTCGCAGTAGCCGGATTTGCTGCTTTACGAAACACGTCTTTCAGTGCCGCCCAAGCCGCAAGGTACTCGTCGGTGGCATGGTATGGCGTGGCTTGCTGGGCGATATAATCCAGATAGCCATAGTGCAGGTGTGCCATCCCCGCATCTGCATCACTGATAACGCCAATATTGGAGAAACGCAGTAAGTTGCCGCCGGTTTTCAGTTCCGATTGAATATAAGACTGATTGCGTTGTCGCAATTCACTTAACGTGGGTCGATTAAATGGCATGAATTACTCCTCCCATACCCATGAAAATTTCACTGAAGATTGGGCTTTACCCGGTCGTTGGTAAGCAATAATCAACAGCAATGTATTGGGGTAAATTATTTGTGCCCGGGTGTTTATGGCCGCCACAACACGATCCTCGGTCAGCCACGCCAATGCTTCTGCCGCGTAGTCCTCGGCTTTGATCGCAACCTGAGTGGTAAGTTTTTCCCGTCGCAATAACCACAACCGCGAACCAATAGCTGATAGCGCCCCGCTGTCCCCCCACCAGCCGCGGCGATCATCGCCATCAATAGCATCATCAATTCGCGCCAGGCGGTCAGTAAACAAACTCAGTAAAATAGCGGTATGCAAATCATCGCCATCCAGCACTCCCCCGCGACCTGTCTGCCAATCTCCCAATGAGGCATCGACATCCCAAACCGTTTTAATATCTGTTGTCATCGCACCACCTTAGCGGGCGTCTCACTGGTAAGGGTCGAGCTGCCCGACTGTACATTTTTGAGTTGATGGTTGTGGCTGTTATAGGCATCACGTAAGGTTTTCAGCGTGATGCTATTACCGTCTGCGTTATCAACAATATCGCCGCTAACCTCGAGTAACGGCGTATTCAGCCGTACTTTTACCGATGCGTTTACCGTCACCGCGGTAGCATTATTGATTGTCACCGGCTGATTGTTAGCCTCAATGATTACCCCACTTTCCGTCAGTTTGATAAATTGCCCCCACTGGGAATAAATCACCGTTTCTCCGGCTGTTAGTCCTGAATGGCGATAAGCCGGATGGTTGGAGGCGATGATCAGGCCGTTGGATCGGTCCCCGCCCAGAAAACCGATAACCACGTCACTGCCAGCTGGCAATCCCGATGAAAAACCAAACTCAGCCAGCCTTGGGGTATCAGAGTGGACTTCCAGTTGAGTTTGATACTGCACGGTTTGTATCCCGTCACTGTCGTCAACGGCACTCACTCGCCCAAGTCCCAACAGCATTTTTATCTGCCGGTACAGGGTCGAAATTTGCCCGGTTAGGTCATTCATAGTTCCCCCCTATGTCACTTAATGTTGTAAGGCTGGAATGTGAAGGCAGCAGGTGGCATCAGGGTCATTTTGCTCGTCGTCCCTTTCTCATCTTTGGCATAAACCACTTCCGAGAGTAGCCACAGCTCATCATTAAGCCCAAATGCTGGAATAGTAATGGGAATCAATGTATTAACTTCCCATAGCCGGCCATGGCGATCGCGCCAACTGTCAACTTGCACTGTCAAGACGTTAGCGCGACCAGAGCGGCGGTTCATTTCCCATTCGATGCAATCTTTCAGCAAATGTGGCGAGTTCACTGTACTTTCGACGATAATGACCCGGTTACGATGGCGGGCCGGAAATTGTTCGGCCAATAGTGTGTCTCGCGTGGTAGCTCGCACCGAGGTGTTATCCCCACCCGAGGCAGAATGCCTGGCTGCGGCATTGGAAGAGAGCACCACGCCGGTGTAATCAACAAAGCGTTGATTGATATCGGTATGAAGATTGGCACTAAGAATATTGATGCCCTGTGCCACACCGCTGGCAGCTTTATGCGTTCCAGCGCGGGTCAGATATAAGTTGCCATCCGGCTGGTCGTAATAGAGCAATGCAGCAGAGCGCGTGACGTGATCAATCACCGCTTGCGCCGTTTCTCCCCAATTCAGAGTGAATTTCGGCACAATGGTCATATCGGTAATATCAGAGGTCACTTTGATGCCGTAAGGTTCGGCCAGTTTTTGCGCAATCTGCAACACCGTGGATTGGCTAATCACGCTGTTGGTCCACTCAGCGGAGCAATCCACCAGATCCTGGCACTTACTGCGCCCCGAGGCACTGACTTGATGAGTTGTGGCCGCAATAGCGCAATCCCAACTGTCAATATAGCCATTTAACACAGCATCATTACCCAACTTAACCACGCAGGGAGCTCCGGGGATAATCCACTGTTGCCCTCCACTGGCGGGATAACGATCCATCAGCGATAACTCAAAGCTACTGGGTAATTTTTCAATACTCCGCGTGACCTGAACTTTGCTCCAACCGGTGATCGCTCTGCCGTCTATCTCCAGTGTTAAGTCATCACTTGGCATTTTATTATTCATAGATTCAATGCCCTAAACCGAATTGGCATAAATGCCGGATGAATCGGATTCGCCATTTTCACCAGTGCATCACCACGTAGCGCATCCTGATATAACCGATTCGCCAGCATCAGCGCGGGTAGTGAGCGGTTAAAACTAACCTCGTTGATGCGAGATAAATTCGCCCCGGACTGTTGCAATAGCGCCACGATAGATTCGCGCATTTGCATCAGCGCACGGTAGGTTTCATCATTACCGCGATCGGCGGCGGCCAGTGCTGAGCTATCAATCACCTCACTGACCCTGCCAAGTACAGCGACAGCATCGTCATAACTTTCCGGTTGATACTGCGCCGCCGCGATGACCATCCCTCCGGCGCATAAAGTCATCATTAAATGATGGCTGGCGTCAGCAATTGCGATATCACTGCTATTGGCTCGGAAGGCGTCGTCATGAGCCGCTGTCAGGCTTTCCATCATGCGGATAACATCCAGTGTGCTAAAACCGCCATTTAGTAGCGTGTTAACCAGAGTGAGTAACTTGTCGGCATGCCCCTCAACACTGTTAGTCGCAAGTAACTCATTCACGGCAGCACTGATTGCCGCTCGCCCTTCGACGATAAACGCCAGCCGTTGCGCCACTAACATGGGTAAGTTGGTGGTATCGCTTTGCTGGTTCACCGCTTCCGTCACGCCCGAACTGCTGCCACCGACAGTACCGTGGTTAAAGCGGCCATAACGGTTTCGGCCAAAGGTTGAGCGCAGTGCGTTACCCAGATTACTGGCCTCATTGGCAGTATTCGTTACCATGCGGCTCCAAAATTCCGCCGTACTTTGCAAGGTTTTTATTACCTGAGTGGCGGAGCGCATCTCTCCTTTTACCGTTGAGATAAAACCAGCGACTGCTTTGGCGCTCAATCCCAGCCAAGAGGAGTGGACAGACGCACTCATTTCAGCCATACCGGTGATGGCAAAGGCACGTAAACCGGATTCGATAACGGTTAAGCTGAACGCGAATACCCGCTCGCTGCCAACACCTTCATCAATTTTCAACCCCGTGTCAGCGATGCTGACAGTCATCTCACCCAACGTTGGGTGAACCAATGTCCCTGGCCCGGCCATTTCACAAGCTGCGATCAATGAATCGCGCTGAGTCATTACATCAGGTGCGGCGTAGATCTGGCTGTTTTGTACCAAAAATCCAGTTAAAACAATGTTCCGTGTACTGCGCCCCAAATCCTCGATATAGCTGGTATCGCGATAAGGGTAAGTGTGCACTGCCTGACGACGACCAAAACTGCCCTTGCTATTCAGGACCACGAAGGGCACTCCCCGAAAGGAGGCTTGNTGGAGGTGTTCCGACCATTGCCAACTGTCGTCGCTTCCTCCCAAGAGCGCTGATAGTGCGTTATTGATAAGTGACATTTCGTTCTCCTGTCCAGTAGTAGACGTTAGGAAATAAAAAACCCGCCGGAGCGGGTTATATCGATATGTTGATTGGTTAATTTTTACGGATACTAATAGGGAATTACATCTGCATGGCGTGAGCTATTCTGCTGCCTCCCTGAGTTGGGATCACTAAGCTTTCACCGCTTCGACTGTCGATTAACGTCAATTCAATCTGCACCCGATTGTTCTGCATCGCGGTAGCGATAACATCAGCAATAGCATTAGCATTAAAGTCCCCCGCTGAGTCAGTATAAATAGGTGATTCAGTTGTAGGGATGCTGCCTATATTATTATCTGGCGCAAGAGAAGATGAGGGGCTAAGGGAATAGGGATCTTCAGCACCGAATTCAGTTATGCGGTTGTTGCTCCAGGTGTTCTGCGTTTGTGTTTGAGTTTCAACTTCAGCCCCAGATCCCAGATTAAAAAGATCAGTTAATGGAGTAGACTCAATTTTAATTGGCCGAAGCCCAGAAATAACACCCGCATTTTCAGTCTGATAATTTATTTTCTCTGCATCATTGGGCTTAATATGATCCTGATATTTCTTACGAAATCCATCAGTCATAAGACCGCTATTAAGCATGGTTATTTCATACCAATTAAGCTGTTTTTTAAAATCTGTATTATTATATGCCCATCGCATTTTCGCCGAGTCATTACCACTGATTATCCCTAAAGTACGCATTATGGCAAAATTATCTGGACCATAAGTTAGCGTGTCAGTTACACCACCAATGCCATCAGCCACAGAGCCATCAGAGACAAGAATTTCGTATCCGATGTTAGATAGCTTATCTTTCAAACCATCCCAAGCAGCACTTAACTCATCAGTATTCTGGTCTAACTCTGTCAATTGTATATTAAGCTCAGGATCAATAGTTAGGCCAAATAAAGTAGATTTAGCCAGCAAATCTTTTAGTTGCGCCCCCTCTCGCAGCAACTCAATAGTATTACCGTCTATTTTCAGAGCATCCGTCAGTTTACTTTGTACTTGGGGTGCCATTTGTGGAAAATCCTCGGCAATTTTAGCTATTGTTGCAGTAGCATCCACTGTGCCATTTTCATTACTGATAATGTCAAACCCATACTCATGTAGCTGTGCCAGCCCCTGATCATTATGGCCCCATAGCATATTATTCAAATTGCTGTAGAGCTGCTCAGTTGATTTTATCGCAGCCATTTGTTCAACACCTCGAATACGCATAGCGCCACTTATTTGACTAAATTGATCAATAGGTGCGTTAACGTTCCTCGCTGCTGTATTTATTTTACGGGCCTCATCAGCACCGTTATTAAGCCATTCCACTCCCGCAGTTCCAACAGCAATAATTGTGTTTCCACCACCAGCTAATTTATAGTTACTGAATATTTGAGGCGGTACTTTAGATAATGGAGAAACCGTATTCATATTGTATTTATTAGCCATTTTTGCCAGCCTTAATTTTATTAATCCGCCCGGCCTGCTGGCACCACCACATTAAGCTACTGTAAGTCAGGGACCAGGCATCGCCCGGCCCCCAGCTATAATAGTAAGTGACGTCAGCAATTATTTCGCGCCATCGCCCCCTGTTGGGGAGTAGGCTAAAAAACCCATCATATAAACCTCACAGGCCTTATAGTCGGTAAAAGCCATTTTCTTGATAGCCTCACGCGGCACCCCTGAGACCAAGGCAATCAGCAATCCCATACCGCTGAGCGAACCTGACTTGGTTTGCTCATCGTAGAATTGCTGTACTTGCAACAGTGTCGGTTCACTCAGCTCGACCACCTCGTAGGTGGTCTTGGTTGCGTCGTGTTGAATGGCTTTCACCAGTGAAATAGTTTTACTGCGCTCCAGTACAGTCATATCAATTCTCCGTCACCGAACCGCCTTCCCAGCTCACATCAACCGTGCCTTCAGTGCTGTCAACCACCAACGTGCTCACCGACCACATGCCACTACCAATAATGGTTTTGCCGTTCGCCAATTCACAGACAATATTGACATTGGTCTGGTCGTTAAAATCACTGATAGAGACCCCGCCACTGTCACGGATAGTGCAGGAAATGGACGGTGCCACCACGGTTTCTTTATAGCCATGTACCCCATCCATGCCCATGACAGTTTCACGTTTTACCTTTGAAGGGCTGTATTTGAACTGACCGGCCACCATAATAGTAATGCCATCAACGGTGACATAAGCCGTACCTGCCAGGCGGTTTGAAGTATCGCTCATAATTTATTTCCTTTTTTGTTAGTGCATTAAATGGCTAAGGGTTAAACAGCCGCTTGCAGACGGAATTGATTGAGAACCGCAAAGATACGCAACTGATTAATCAGCACGCCGGTCCACAACACATCAACACGATTTGGGTTACTGGCATTTTTCTCAACTATCAGGCCACGGGCGAAACCTTTGGCATCCTGAACATAGCCATTAAATTCCAGGGTCTGATACTGAGCAATCAGCTCGGCACGGATGGTATTTGGCGTGATGATGGCCGAGCCTGGTGCAAAACGGGTACCATCGGCAGCCAACTTCATGCGAGCAAACTTCGAGGTCACCTGAGTTCGTAGGTAGCGCGTGACAAACATCAATAAGAACAAGGTCTCAATTTGCAAATAACTATCATCCGCAGCACCGTATTTGTTGGTCTGATAAGTCGTAATGATATTTTCGATTTGAACTGTCCCGTCGTCCGCCACCGTCACGGTTGAAATACCGCTATGCAGCAAGTTATTCCGCTCAGTCAGGGTAAAACGGCTAGAAAGGGGCGCTGCCAATACACCACTTACTGCCAACGTTTGCAGTGGGCGGCCGGGATCATTACGCAAGCTTTGCGCAATAGCACCAACATACGCGGCTGACCACAGGTAAGCCGGTGTCGGCGAGTTATGGATCCCGAGCAATGAGGCATGTTGGTCATTACGCAGTTCACCGGCCGCGGTCAGTTGACCATAGGTGCCGGAGTGAGCCGCAAAGCTGTGGCCATACAGTTGCTGACTATAGCTCCAGCGCCCGGTGCTATCAGAAAGGAATGACTTGATGGCATCCAATGACGCGGTATCTGTGTAAGGGTTGATAATGAAATCGAAGGTACGATCCTGTAAGTTTGCCAGGCCACTTGCCAGTTCAGGCGCGCCTGCACCTCCAGCCATCGGAGTGATCGACAACACCAGACTCTCCGGTGTGGTCTCTCCACCGGCACTCCCCAGATAGTTCAAACGCAGATCGATATTGTTACCATGTGCTCCTTTGTTTTTGGCCGTTAGTACTACAACAGCGCCTTCCGATACACCATCACCAGTATGGGCAACAGTTACCGGTAATTCAGGTTTACTCTCGATTGCCGCCGCCAGCGCCAGAGCGATGGTATTGGCATCATCAGTCGGCACTACCGTGGTTTGTACACGAATACCGGCGATATACAGTGAGATAACACCGGTTGCTGATGCCGGGGTCGTCACGGTAATTTTACCGATGGCAGCAACCATAGCTTCAGAGTCGTGCAATGGTAGAAGATAGATTTCACCAGCGCTGTCATTGGCCAGATACGCTGCCATTTGCCCATGTAGCATTGAACCTGCACCACACAAACCGGCAACGGTGGCGACAGATGAAACCAGCAGCGGCACATTGACAGGCAAAGTGCTTTCCGTCAGGGTTTGCCCGATAATCAAAGTCCGTTGAGGGGTGCTCGCTGTGTTAGCTTGGGAATTATCAAACTCAGCAAAGAACAGTGGCGTACGCAGATTACTCGGGATATTAGTGAAAGGAATTGTCATAATTTTTTACTCTCCGTTGTTAACACTTAAAATGCAGGTTTCGCTGTTTTTACCGTAACCTGCACCACATCACCGTCTTGAATACGACGGTGCCAAAATGGGTTATCAGGAACCTCTGCGCCAGATTCAGGCAAAAAGGTGCCCTTGACCGGGTCACGCACTGCGCGGCCAGTCATCGGTTTTACAAACATAGGGTTACTCCGAAAGGGTGATGGCGATCAGCGGGTCTGTGGTGCCATCAGGCATATCAATCGCAATGTCGATACCTGTCAGTGGCGTGGTTTCTACTGGGAAGAAGTCTTCCGGCCCTTGGTAATACTCGAGATCGAGTTCTACTTTCACTTCAGCAAAATGTTGCTCGCTGCTAGTATCGATACCCATCGTGGTACGCACTTTGGCAAATTGCTGAATCTGGCGAGTCAGTTCATAACTGTTAATCACTGCCCGTTGAATCTGTTCACACAAACGCTCAAGTGCCGCTGCCGCTTCCGTGACTCGATTTACCGCCTCACTTAGTTGGATATGCCCGCTAATGCGTAAGGTGGTCATGGTATTAAACTGCGGTACATTGCGGCCAATAGACTCTTTTACTTCAAGTGGTGTCTGTAACAAAATGGCCGGATAAGTGGTTACCGGCCATGCATCAGTTGAATAGATACGACCTTCCGCATCTGTTTTGCCCAATAATGCGGCAGCGGCCAGTTGCCTGATTTGTGCAGCATTCATAGGCTCACCTGATAAAAAATGAGATATCCGACCTTACTACCGGTCATAGTTATTCTCCTGGTAAATGGTTGCCCCGTTGGGGGATAAGCCTGTCGTCTCACGGCGAGAGTGGATTATCGATTTGGTTATTACGCCAACGAATGACCTCATCAAGCCGTCCTTTACAGAGGCGTAACTCTCGCTTGAGTGCCAACGCATATAAACTACTGTCACCCCATGTGGAACCAACAAATTCCGGGATTTCACACTGGGTCATCGCCGATTCAGGTGGCAATAACAAGGGGGATTTCACCACCTGAAGGGCTGGCTTATTCACGCAAGATACTAATGCCAGGCTCAGGCATACGGCTGACAGCGCAGTTGTCAGTTGCGGTTGCCGCCACAAAACGCTTGAGACGATCCTCAGTTTCATGTCGCAGTACCCTTTCATTTTCCAACTGCCGTGCGACGGCAACCCGATTAGCCGCATCGTTTAACTGATAGGCAGCGATGGTGTTATCCAATGTTTGATTAACAACTCGTTCAGCCTGTAACTCCGCATGCTCCTGCACCTGTTTGGCACTCAAGCGATAGGTATTGGCCATCAGCCCCATGAGTAATATCGCGAGCAACACCGTGGTGATGGCACGCCTGTTCATTTGCCCTCCCTGGCTTTCATTGCCGTCAGGTTCGGTGTCAGACAAAGTTCATGTTCAATCTCACGCCGATTAACCAAACCTTGCCAGCGCTTGCCACCCGCCATAATCCAGCGGCGCAACTCCCCGCATGCACCGGTTATATTTCCGCTATTGAGTTTCTTTAATAAGGTTGAGTGGATAAATGCGGTTTTACCGACGTTATAGGTAAATGAATAGAGCGCTGCGCGGGTGTAATCTCCCACAGGTACCTGTATCGCATCATCGACTGACTTTTTCACCACCCGTAAATCCTGCTGTAATAACGCATCACACTGTTGATCGCTATACAGTTTTCCCTGGATAATGTCGTTACCAGTGTGACCATCACACAGCGTCATGACGCCCACTACGTCGTTGTAGGCGATGTATTTACGTCCTTCAAAACCATCGTGCCCACCCAGCAATGTTCCGGCAATGGCAACTGCTCCACCGGCTGCGGCACCCAAAACTTTCTTACGCAGTGAAGGCGTCATGTCAGCTCTCCATTTTGTGTAGCGCGTCATTACATACCGCAATTGCGGCTGGAATATCGGCCACTGTTTTATTACGCAAAAAATCTCGTAGAATTTCTGTTCGTCTCTGCTCTTCTTTAATTATTGCGTCCTTTTCCCGTAAATTGACGTAATAAGTTTTGATGGTAAATATTACGCTAATAATAGTACCCAGAATAAAGATGTAATCCTGTAGACTCAGCGCTGAAAATAGAGCAAGCGATCCTGCCCACCAATACGGCAGTGGATTTTGTTCACTCATTTAATACCTCCCAAGCCGATACACTTGCGCGTATGACTAACAGAAAGAGGAAAGCCCCAACCATGCGGGGCTTTCCTCTTTCTTAATCAGTATGTAACGAACCAGTGATGTCAGACTAATACACTTTTTGCGGACCGCGTTAGTGTTTTTTCATAAATATGTAAATTCTCTATTAAAGGATCCATAGTTAATTTCACATTCAACATTGCCAGGCAGCCATCAACAAAGCCTTCCGCCATTTGCATATTAATTCGCACTAGTCTTTCATCTCTTTTCTGCTGACGAGCAATTGCTCGCTTGGATTGATTAAGCACATAGTGACGGATGATCAATTCATATTCATCTGGCCGGTATTGTTTTAATCGAGCAACGCAGCCATCGACAACCAGGCCGTCATCATCACAACAGGAGGCTTTACTCTTAGACGTATCAGGCAATAACCCCTTAAAACCCGCAGCGATAGATGAATAATCCAGCCCGGAACTGTATCTTGCCCATACTCCCCAGCGCGCCAGGACTAATTGAATATCTCTCATGTTTTGGTTCTGCTGACTGTGGCTTCCGGTTTGTGTACCGTTTATTGAACTCATAAATAATTACTCCACAAAAGGCAGGGCACCGTGGTGACACCTCAGCCTATCGATTGCTCAACAACGGAAACCACCGTAAGTCTGGCCGCCGTCTTCTTGTGATAAACAGGAACAACCCATGCTACATATCTGGATAGCAGTGATGCATGCCAGTACGATCTCATACGTTTCCCTTATATATTTTGATTGATTATTACCGCAAGTGATTTTATAGTCAACACCGCAGATGATTGGATATTATTGCTAACGGTAATAAAATTGACTGATGAAAAAGAAGCCATTGACGCCAGAACAGTTAGACGACGCTAAGCGGCTGAAAGAGCTGTTTAATGCCAAGAAAAAAGTGCTGGGTATATCCCAAGAGTCTGTCGCGCACGAATTAGGGGTTGGGCAAAGTGCCGTAAACCAATTCCTTAACGGCATAAATCCGCTCAATGTGACCANCGCCGCCGCTTTTGCCAAAATACTCAATGAACCAATCAGTAGCTTTAGCCCTTCTCTGGCGAAAGAATTGGCGAAAATGGCCGAAAGTTTATCGATCTCGGCGCGTAATGGGCTAAATGATAAACCGGCCGGATCAGTTGCTAACAGCTATCCGTTAATCAGTTGGATAAGTGCAGGTAACTGGTATGAGGCAATAGAGCCTTATACGCTGCGTGATATTGAAATCTGGCCTGAATCGACCAAAAATGCCCATGACAACGCTTTTTGGCTCAGCGTTAAAGGAGACTCCATGACATCGCCTTCGGGGATCAGTTTTCCTGAAGGAATGATTATTCTGGTTGACCCGGAAAAAGAGCCGCTACCCGGTAATTTTGTTATTGCCAAACTGACTGATGATAACGAAGCAACATTTAAGAAACTCATTGTTGATGCTGGTGTTAAGTATTTGAAACCATTGAACCCCTCCTATCGATTAATCGAACTCAATGGCAACTGTAAGATACTGGGTGTGGTGGTTGATGCCCGCTGGCTGGAAATAAACTAGCCCCCATCTCGGTAAACACCGATGCTCAGTTGTTGTTGGAAAAAATAAATCACTTGTATAAACAATCAGATAAGCACCCACACATAAAATAACCGCCAGTGATTCCCAACCTTAATCACCTGCGGTTATTTTATTGACGTTAAAAAATCAGTAATAGTCGTTTTCTCGCTTCAATCCGTGTAAAACAGCGTTGTCTGCCACTCGCCAGTGCTGTATATTAATACAGTATTTACTCATTCAGGAAAAAGCCATGCGTGTTGAATTGATTTATGACAAACGGAATGTCGCCGGCCTACCCAACGCCGCTGAAATGATTAAGGCAGAGTTAACCAAGCGGGTGCATCGGGTGTTTCCTGATGCTGAAGTTAAGGTTAAACCAATGCAAGCCAATGGCATCAATACTGATGCTAATAAACAAGAAAAATCAGTACTGAACCGGTTGGTTGAAGAAATGTTTGATGAAGCCGACGAATGGCTGGTTAATGAGTTTTGAAAACCATTTAGCCGGGTAATCAGGCCCGGCTCATATTAATGCATTATGTTGC
>NZ_JAZGQA010000010.1:0-46329 GCF_048593855.1 Yersinia sp. 2542 StPb PI | reverse complement strand
GGTGTAACTTGTAAAGATACTTATGAGTGGCTGTCAGGTAGTACTACTTTGACTTGCCAGGCTATTACTACTTGTACTGACAAGCACGGTAAAGTAACTAGCCGTACTGCTACAGCTACCAACATTGCTAACTGCAAATAAGATATAAATTAAGTATTCGTTAATTTTTATCGATATTTAATAGTATCCCAGGCAAGTGCGGGAGGGATTTCTGTACTTGCCTGATTTTTTAAAACTACCATCGATACTTAAATTCAAGAATTTTCGTATTAACTGAATATTAGAAAATTCATTTCTCGGACATAAATGTCATTTTACTCTGTTTATGTCTTACCTGAACTCTGATTGTGAATAGAACTAACTATGTCTACTGAAAAAAATATGTTTAGGAGTAAGGGATTCTTTATAGGCTACACACTGTTGGTTATCCTTATTTCTTCATTGATAACAACCGCCTATTTCCACTATTTCGTCCTCAATCAGGATGCGCAGGAAAGCTTGTTCGCTGTCAGTAGCAGCGACATTGAAAATAGCCCAATCAAAGACGATAAAAGCATTATCGAGATTTTCTCTTATGGCTGCCATTACTGCGCCATCAATGAAGAGAATGTCACCCAATTAGAAAACCGCATGCCAGAAGGGACGCGTTTTATCCGCCTGCATATCAGCAGTGATAAAACTACCGGTTTGGGGCGTTTTGCACCTATTTTCGCCACTTTATCCGTCATGGGTATTGAGCCGCAGCACCGCCAAAACGCATACAAAGCGGTACTGGAAGACAACATTGACCTGAGTGATAACAGCCAGCTCGAAACCTGGCTAAAAGCCAATGGCATTGATGTCGCCAAATATCAGCAAGTCAGCCAATCCGCTGAAGTGAAAGAGTTACTCGCCTATATGACGGCAGTGACTGCGCATTACAAGATAGACGCCACCCCGAGCTTTATTGTCGGCAAAAAATGGATAGCGTTGCAGGACAGGGAATTCCCTGCGTTCTCGGATCATCTCTTGTCATTACTCGAGCACGATAAGGCGCTGGAGAAATAATGAGACTGTTAGCCGTATGGAGCTATTTCGCCTGGAGAAACCAGCTCGATAAGCTGGCTTTGAGTGGGCGGTTACTTACCCGCGGGCAGGCCAGGCTGGCTTGCTGGCTGTTACGGCACGGTGATTATCGTTTCTTACTGATGCTCGGTGCTTTGCGCCGGGCTTTAGGCTTGATGCCAAAGCGACAGAAGAATCTGGCGCGAGTGGCGGCGGCCAACAGCCAGTGTTTATTGAATGGTGACAATAGTCCATCAGCACAGAATTTTATGCGTACCGCCCAGCGCCGTCAGGTATTGGAGCTGGCGGCGACTTATGGCCAAAACCGGCGGGTTTTAGCTCAGTTAGCAGCATGTACTCAGCAGTTAGATAGCCAGGTTCGTGCACTGCATGAGGCCGGTTCACCGGTTATTTTAGCGCCGCTGCATATGGTTTCTGATGTGCTCGCCGGCATGGTGGGGGCTAATGCTTATCCGGGGCAGGCGACCGTGGTGGTATCAGCCAGTGCCGAGGCGTATGAAGAGCAGGCGCGGCAGATGGGCGGGGTGAATATTTCCTATTGTTCCATCCATGCTGACAGCCGTGCAATCGCCGGTAACCTGATGGAAGGCATCATGGAAGCGGCCGAGCATAAGCGCAATATTATGATTTTCCCGGATATTACGCCGGATTACACCGTCAATAACCAGATGGCTGAAACGGCAAAAATACCCTGCCAATTGTTCAACCGCCCAGCCAATTTACACAGTGGCATTATTCGCCTTGCCAGAGCACTTTCAGCGCAGGTGGTTTTTTATTATCTGTACTACGACAAAGAAATAAAAATAAATATTTATCCTGCACTTAGCGCGCGAGAAGTGAAAAGTAAATTACCCGAATTGATTGAAACATCAATGACGCAACATCCGCAAGATTGGCTGTTATGGCACTCACATTCGTTATTTTTTATTAACGAATAATGGCACTCATAAAGAATAGTAGAAAATGGAAAAGATAATCCCGACCCAAGTTTTTCAAAGCGAAACCAATGAATGCGGTTTAGCCTGTATTGCGATGCTGGCACAGACGCAAGGCATCAACGCGCCGTTGGAAAGCTTACGGGAGCGTTATCCTGCCTCGGCGCATGGCACGTCATTGGCTACGCTTTGTACTATTTTATCTGAATTGGCGATACCCGCTTACCCTGTGGTGTTTGAACATCAGGAGCTGTCTGCCTTACCGCTGCCCGCCATTCTGCATTATGGCGCGAACCACTACGTGTTACTTGCTTACCGTAAAGGCAACTATGTCTGTGTGATGAATCCGGCAATCGGTCAGCAGTTGTTGCCAATGGAGGCTTTGAAAGCGGAAATTAGCGGTTATGCCTTGGTGTTGGATCCAGAAACACCGGCAGACCCAGAGGCGGTGAAGAAAATTGAACACAGTACGCGATTAAGCGCACTGGACTGCATGAGCTTGAAAGAGACCGCCAGTGTTCGTGGCATCTACTGGCTGATGACGTTGGCATTTTTGATCTCGCTGACACTGTTTATCATGCCGACCATGGTCAGTAGCGCCATTAATGACGTATTTTCTTCCGCGGGTGATAAAGACTTCCCCTATTTCTATTTCCTATTGGCTTTTGTGGTCTCAACGTCACTTGCTTTTTGCGTGCGATACATCACTGAGCGTTATATCAAACACTTTGTGGTGCTAAATAGTGTTGCCGGCTTCTCCCGTTTGCTCAGTCATTCGCTTAACTTTTTTGATAAACGCGCACCGGGTGATATTTTCAGCCGCTTCTCCAACTGGCAAATGGCGGCTACGCAAAAAATAGAACTGGATAACGGCCTGCGTACCGACTGGATAATTGGTGCTATTGCGCTGGCGGTGATGTGCTATATGAGTCCGGTGCTGGCGATGGTTTCTGCCGTCGGCGTGATGCTGATGGGGCTTATCAGTATTTGGGCCATCTACCGTGACCGTTATTACACCCAACAGTTACAAGTAAAAGGTGCTGAGCAAAGTGATTTTATTCTGGAAACCATTCAGGGATTTTCCACTATTAAATCAGCCGGTTTGGCCAGTCAACGCCAAGGGGTGTTTGCCGGTCTGGCACTTTCATTATTCAGTGCGTTACAGAAGAAGAAAATTTACGATCAGGTCAAAAATAGTCTGTATCAACTAATCGGCAGCCTGGAAATGGTGTTCTTTATGCTGCTGGCGTTGCCGTTGTTGAAGCAGGGGACGCTGAGTTTGGGGGAATTCTTTGCCTATAGCTTTGTCCGTGAGATCTTTACCTCGTATATCACCAAGATCTTCTATGCGATTTTGCAGAAAAACCAACTGCATGTCATTGATATCCGTGCCCGTGATCTGTTTCCTGCCGGGCAGGCAACACCCTCAACCAGCAGTTCACCGATTCCGCAGGCGATCCCGGCATTTACCCGCCAATTGGTCTATCAGAATATCCGTTTTGCCTATGACGCCAGTCAGCCGGTATTGCGCAATTTGTCGCTGTCACTGACGCGCGGGCAAAGTGTGGCGATCATCGGGGAATCTGGTGCGGGCAAAAGTACTTTGTTGAAAGTGATGGCGGGGTTGATGCCACCACAGCAAGGGCAGGTATTGGTGGATGGGGAGCCGGTAGATTTTCAGCAGGCCCATGCCTTGTTCTTCCTGCAAAGCCAGGAAGATATCCTGTTTAATGCCTCGGTATTACAAAACATCACTTTGTTTGATGGGCATGTCGATGCTGAAAAACGTCAACGTATTGAACGTTCACTCCAAGGGCTGCAATTAACCCCGGTTATCGATAAGTTGCCCGGTGGCCTCAGCGCTTTGGTACGTGAAAGCCATGCCGCACTCTCTTTAGGCCAGCGTCAGCGGTTATTGCTGGCCAGAGCGATGTACAGCGATTGCCCGGTATTGGTGTTAGATGAACCTACAGCCAATCTGGATGAAGACACCGCCCATCAGGTGATGCAGACCTTATTGGCACATTGCCGGGAATATCAGAAAACACTGATCACCGTGACACACAGTGAAAGTGTCTTACCCATGTTTGACAGTGTTTTCCGCTTAAATGACGGTCAGTTGGCGCGTTTTGCGCAATCTGCGGCATTAAGCCGCCTGACACCGGTTGCAGGTTAATCATGCGTATAAACATAGTGAACAACAGACCACGGTTACTCCTGATCCTGCTTATTACACTGCTGTTAGTTATCGGCGGTGGGGTAGTGCTGTGGTTATCTAATAGCGAGCAGGACGTACCGCAATTAACCGAAACTATTGGTCGCGGTGATATCGAACGAAACGTCATGGCAACCGGCAGCTTAAAACCCTCATTGCAGGTGAATGTTGGCGCACAGGTCAACGGACAGCTAACCAAACTCTATGTTAAACAGGGCGATCGCGTCACTCGTGGCCAATTGTTAGCTGAAATAGACCCGACCTTGCAGCAAAACGAGTTACGTAAATCGGAAGCTGAATTACAGAGCGCGCAGGCACAAAAGCAGGCGAGCCAAGCGTTGTTACGCCAATATCTACTTGAATTTCGCCGTCAACAGACTTTGGCGACGGAAGGTTCTGGTGTGAAAAGTGCGCTAGAAAAAGCGCAGGCGCAATACGACAGCCAGTTAGCACAATTGCACGTTAACGAAGCGCAAATTGTGCAAAGCCAAATGTCACTGCAAACCGCCAAAGCCAATCTGGGTTTTACCCGCATCATGGCGCCGATTGACGGCGAAGTACTGGGGATTGTCACCAAAGAGGGGCAAACCATTGTTTCCTCGCAAACTGTGCCGACAATTTTGGTGCTGGCGAATGTCGATACCATGACGGTTCACACCCGTATTTCAGAAACCGATATTCTCAAAGTCAGCGTTGGGCAGCCGCTATGGTTCTATGTGGTCGCTGACCCCGAGCGCCGCTATGAGAGCCGGATGGATGCTATTCAGGAAGCGTCGGCAGAAAGCTTACGCGAAGAGAGTTCCGGCACATCTAACAGTCAGCAACCTTCTGCCGTCTATTACAACGGCATATTCAGCATTGCCAACCGTGAGCGACTATTGCGCACATCAATGACGGCGCAGGTATTCATTATCACCGCGCAGGCGAAAAATGTGTTGCGAGTACCGCTGTCAGCGCTGGGGAGTCAACAGTCAGATAAACGCTATCAGGTTCAGGTCATCCAAGGCAAACAAACGGTGGTTCGTGAGGTATTGCTCGGTCTGCGTAATGATCAATATGCCGAAGTAAAAGAAGGATTACAGCCAGGTGATCAGGTGGTGCTAATGGGTGCACCTTCGGGAGTCACCAATGCGCGCTAATACCGTTGATTCTCCATGTCCGTTGATCGAACTTAATGGCATTTATCGCCATTTTGCGTCGGGTAGCCAATCGGTCGCGGTCCTTAAAGATATCTCGCTGTCTATTGGTAGCGGCGAAATGGTGGCGATCATCGGTGCTTCCGGGTCAGGTAAATCGACGCTAATGAATATCATTGGTTGTCTTGATAAGCCAACACAGGGGGAGATGTCGATTCATAACATCTCTACCCGGCAGGCCAGCAGTGAGCAACTGGCGCAATTAAGAAGCCAGTACATCGGTTTTATTTTTCAGCGCTACCACCTGATGCCATATCTGACGGCAACGGAGAATGTGGTCATTCCGGCACTTTACACTGCTATGCCATCTGCTGAGCGTCAGGAGCGTGCGACCTATTTATTGCGCCGCTTAGGTCTTGGTCAGCATCTGTTACACAAACCAGCACAGCTCTCGGGCGGGCAACAGCAGCGTGTCAGTATTGCTCGCGCTCTGATGAATGGTGCCGGTATTATTTTGGCCGATGAGCCGACCGGTGCGCTCGACAGAGCCAGTGGGCAAGAGTTGATGGGAATATTGCATGGCCTGCATCAGTCCGGCCACACCATTATTATCGTGACCCATGATCGTAATATCGCTAATCAGGCCCAGCGCATTATTGAGATAAGCGACGGTGAAATCATTGCTGATCGCCATAATGAGGCATCTGAGACAGAGGCTGTTCACGCCGCGTTACCCGCCACACTGGCAACGGGTCGGCCACACTGGTGGTTGAGTGTCAGGGAAGCTATCAAAATGGCCTGGCGCTCACTGCTCGGGCATCGCATCCGTGCTTTCTTATCGATGTTGGGCATCATTATCGGCATCTCATCGGTGGTCTCTTCCATGGCGGTGGGCGAAGGTGCGCGTCAAGAAATTCTAAGTGAAATCAGTCAACTGGGTACCAGTAATCTGGATATTCGTCCCGGATTGGGCTGGGATAAACCGCGCCCTGATTTTGAGCGCGCACTCACGCAGGCAGATGTGGCATTACTTAGCCAACAACCCTATGTCGATAGCTTGTCACCGGTGGTGAGCAAGATGGTTGCCGCGGTGCGTGGCGACAAACAAGTGATGATTTCGCTCTCTGGGGTCAGTAACGGTTTCTTTCAAGTAAAAGGGCTGAGTTTTACTGTGGGTGATGGTTTTACCCAGCACCACGTCAATGCGCGTGAGCCGGTGGTTATCTTGCAACCTGAGCTCAGTGACACCCTGTTTGCTGTCGGGGAAAATCCGATTGGCGAAATTGTTCAACTCGATGGTATTCCTCTGCGGGTGATCGGGGTCGCCAAGCGTAATGGTTCGTCATTTGGCGGGTTATTGGCCGCTTGGATGCCTTATACCTCACTCACCGAGCGCATTTCAGGTGATATTCCACTCGAATCAATCACCGTGCGGGTACGTGAGGGTTACAACCTGAATGAGGTGCAGCGCGAGGTTGAAACGCTGCTGGATATGGCCCACGGCCAGCGGGACTTTTTCATTCTGAGCAATGACCAGATGAGCAACGCGATTCAGAAAACCTCTGATTCGATGACATTGTTAATCACCTCCATTGCCGCGATTTCGTTGCTGGTGGGGGGGGTCGGGGTGATGAATATTATGCTGGTGTCGGTGACTGAACGGACCCATGAAATTGGTATTCGCTTGTCAGTTGGTGCTCGCCCCAGCGACATCATGATCCAGTTTCTGATTGAGGCGGTGGTTATCTGTACTCTCGGCGGCTTGATTGGGATTATCGGTTCGGCACTGGCGGGGGTGATTTTCTCGTGGGTTACCCAAGAATTTACCCTAATTTTCACCTGGCCGCCGTTAGTGCTGGCGTGCAGTTTCTCTGCGCTTATCGGGCTAGGGTTTGGTTTTTTCCCGGCGCGCAATGCCGCCCGTTTGCACCCAACCGAGGCACTGGCACGAGAATGAGCAGACTGATTAATGTAGGACTTATCATGCTGCTGTTAACCGGCTGCGGTTCATTACTGAAAAGCGATTATCAGCGCCCCATGCTGTCGGTTCCCGAGGAGTGGCGGGTTAAAGATACCGGCGGGGGTTACCTGCATCACAGTGTGCACTGGTGGGAAAATTTCGATGATCCACAACTGTCTGACAGCATCAGTCGCATGTTGGTCAGTAATAATGACTTAGCTGCTGCTGGCCTGAAATTACAGCAGGCGCGCCTGACGGCAGGGCTGACCAATACCAATTTGACACCGGATATCACCATGACCGGTGCGGGCAGTAATACCCGTTCGTTGAATGAAAATACCCAGCCGCGAGAAAGCTATAGCACCTCGCTTGGTCTGAGTTACGAGCTGGATTTGTGGGGCAAACTGGCCCGCGCCCGTGAGCAATCTGCCTGGCTGGTCAATGCGACCGAACAGGATCGACAAGAAACTGCGCTGTCACTGATTGGGACCACTGCGGATCTCTATTGGCAGATTGCTAAATTTAACCAGCAGTTGGGCTACCAACAGGCGGCGTTGGCTATTTCGCAAGATACGCTCAACATTGTGCGCTCGCGTCTGGCGGCGGGGGATGCCAGTGAAATTGAACTATTGCAGGCACAACAAGCCCTGCTGGATAGACAAAATCAGTATCAAAATCTCGAACAACTGCGGGAAGCTGCACGTAATGCCATGGCACTGCTGTTTAACCGCGCGCCTGATTATCGTCAGGCCGAACGCAAGTCATTGGATTTACAACAGCAAGTTGCGATAGCGGAAAGTTTACCGTTACAGGTGATTGCTCAACGGCCTGATGTGCAGGCTGCCGAATGGCGCTTGCGTGCAGCCTTGGCCGGATCTGATGTCGCCAAGCTGAATTTCTACCCGACCCTTTCGCTAGGAGCGAGTTTAGATGCCGGCAGCGCGGTGTTTTCACAATGGTTTAGCAACCCGAGCCGGACACTCAGTGTCAACAGCGCACTGCCTTTCCTCCAGTGGAACACTGTGCAGCTCACCATCGAGCAGTCAAAGCTGGAAGTGAAATTGGCGGCCGTTGATTTTCGCAGCAAGGTATATAGCGCCTTGAAAGATGTCGATGACGCGATGACGGCACGGCTGAGCTATCAGCAACAAAAACAGAATCAGTGGCAAAACCTGCAACTCAGCCAACGTCGGTTAATCCTGACCAACAGCCAATATCAAGCCGGTGCCGTCTCATTTCAGACCTTACTGGATGCGCAGGATGCCCTGCTGACCAGTGAAACCAATTTGCTCGAACTTCAATATAACTACCTAAATGCCACCATGAAACTGTGGTTGGCACTAGGGGGTGGTGTTGATAACAGCAGGGAAAGTAAAGGAATTAAATCATGACAAATACAAATAAACAGCGCCGCGTGGTGGTAACCGGCTATGGCAGCGTGACCCCGATGGGCATGACGGCACAGCAGAGCTGGGCGGCGATTATGGACTATCAATTGGGTTATCGTTATTACGATAAATCTGAGCAGGGTATCAAGTCGCGCTTTTTTGGTTTGCTTGATGCTGAGCCGAATCTGAAATCAGTGCCTGCGGCTATCCGCCGCCGCCTACCGCGTTATGCCCGTTTGGTACTGGCGGCAGCGAAAGAGGCGATGGGGATGGCCTTCGCCGAGCAATCTCCCGAGGCTCATTATGACTTGTTGGACTGCGGAACCATCATTGGTAGCGGTTGGGCGGGGCAGGATGAAACACATGATAACTATGAAGGTTATCTGGCAACCGGGCTGGGTACGCCTTTTGGCTGCTTCCTCTCAATGCCTAATGCGGGCACTGCGGCGTGCAGCCTGTACTGGGGGTTACGCGGCTATCAGAACTCCCCGATTGCTGCCTGCGCTACCGGGACCATAGCCATCGGTGATGCATTTGAAATTATCCGTAGTGGTCGGGCGTCAATGATGCTGGCAGGGGCGGGTGAATCATTGCGCAGCGATGCCGCAGTATGGAATATCGATATTCTGGGTGCACTGGCGCGCGAGCAAGACGATATCACCAAAGCCAGTTGCCCGTTTAGTTTGGATCGCAACGGCTTTGTGCTGTCTGAAGGTGCGGCAGTACTGTGCCTGGAAGAACGAGAAGGTGCGATTGCACGCGGTGCGACCATCCTCGGTGAGATCAAAGGTTACGGTAACTACTCTGATGCATTTGATTTCACCGCACCGGCGGAAGATCGGGTGGCGCGGGTGAAGACTATCCGTCACGCCTTGCAACAGGCCGGTTTGAGTGCTGATGAGATTGATTATGTGAACTTGCACGGCACCTCGACCCAGCTTAACGACCTCAATGAGACTCAGGCCATTAAACAGGCCTTTGGCGATGCGGCTTATACCACGCCATTGTCCAGCACCAAATCTTATTCCGGCCATCTAATTGCGGCGGCGGGCAGTTTTGAATCCATTATCTGTCTGCAAGCGCTTGAGCATCAGATAATGCCCGCCACCTGTAATTTGAAAAATGCTGATCCACAGTGCGATCTTGATTACATCAGCGAGGGGCATCGACCTAAAGTACTGCGCAATACCCTAAACCTGAGTTTCGGTTTTGGTGGCGCCAATGCCGCCTTGGTTATCGGGCTGGATTGAGCATGATATTCAACTACACCCTCAGTGATGCACAGCGTTGGGCTGCGTTTTCCGGCGATTACAATCCGATCCATTTTGATCTGCAACATGCACAACGGTTCGGCCAACAGGCACTTACCGTACATGGTATGCGTGCGATGTTAGATATCAAATATCAGCTCAGTGCTGGGTTATTACCCTGCTTGCCTGCAACGGATTTTCTGCGTTTTAACACCCGTTTACGTCAGCCGGTTCTGTGCAACACCCCCTACTACCTGCAACTCGAGCAAGGGGCAGGGCAAGCCAGTGGCAATCTGGTGGATATTGGCAGCGGCGAAAACTGTTTTAACAGCAAATTGCGCAGCGCACCGGCGTTGGTATTGTCAGAAAGCGAGCATTGGTCGGTCCTCTCGGCGGATAACCTTCATCAGTTAAGTCAACAGTATCCAGGAGATGCTACGCAACCCGCTGAATGTTGGGGGTTTTTCGATGCATTGCTGTTTAAATTATTAGTCGCCGCCCCACAAACACTGGCCACCGCTAAACAGGTGTTACCGGGCATTCAGGCTGACACCTTGATTGATGTCTTTAAGCATGTGCCAGTCATCCAGACTCACCATGACGTGCATTTCAGTGCTGAATTTATGGGCGTCAATAACCCAAATTTATTTGTCCGTGGCGCATTGCGCTACAGCATCGAGCCAACACTTATTGTCGGTAATGCCGATGATGGGTGGGTATTGCGCGCCGCTATTCAGGCCCGCTTAGATGCTGGGGCATTAATTACCACCGCTGTAACATTAAAAACGTGGCCATTAGCCGCGCACTAAATAAGGATAAGACCATGGAAAAGTATCAACACGTCTATGACACCGTTTGTGAAATGTTATCTGACGCCAAAGATCTGGAAATGTCGGCATTGTCACCGGATATGCCGCTGCATCAGCTAAAACTCGACAGCCTTGATTATGTCGAACTGATGGTGCTGGCAAAGCGCGAATTCGGGGCGACGCTGAATGCGGAAATGTTTATGGAAAATCCAGATATGACTTTAGGCGAGCTTTGCCAGAAGTTGGCAGAACAGAAGAAATAATATTATGAGTAGGCAATGGGTATTAATTACCGGTGGCAGTCGTGGTATTGGCCGTGCTTTGGTCGAAGAACTGGCCAAAGAGTGGAATGTGGTCTTTACCTGGCGCAGCGGTGAGCAACAGAGTCACG
Organism: Yersinia sp. 2542 StPb PI; assembly: GCF_048593855.1. NCBI lineage: Bacteria > Pseudomonadati > Pseudomonadota > Gammaproteobacteria > Enterobacterales > Yersiniaceae > Yersinia > Yersinia sp. 2542 StPb PI. The sequence goes on along the minus strand of NZ_JAZGQA010000010.1, from coordinate 35,180 downwards.
ATGTGATAGCAAGCTGTGCGGGCCTGCCCGGCTGGGTAACCCACTATCGTTGTGATGGTAGCGACGAAGCGGATGTCGACCACCTCGCGCCACAACTGCTGGCGAAGTATGGTGCGCCCGGCGCGGTAATCCATAATGCGGGTATTACTGGTGATGGCCTGCATATTCAGCAAAATGGCGATAACTGGCGCAATGTGATGAACACCAATTTGAACGCTATCTTCTATTGGAATAAGCACCTATTGCCGCCGATGATCATGCAGGGCGAGGGCGCAGTTTTGCTGATGTCGTCGGTAACCGCTAGCAAAGGCAATGTCGGGCAGAGCGCATATGGTGCCAGTAAAGCCGCAATGATTGGCCTTGGCCGCTCATTGGCGCTGGAGATGGGACGTTTTGGTATCCGGGTTAATTGCCTGCTGCCGGGGATAATCGACAGCGATATGACGCGCGCGATGCCTGCCGATGCCTTAAAAGGCTTGCGTAAACAGATACCACTACGGCGTTTAGGTGATGCGCAAGAAGTCGCCCGTGTCAGTGCTTTTATGATAGGCAATGACAGCCGCTATATGACCGGGCAAACACTGGTATTGGACGGCGGATTGACCGCCTAATTCAGGTTGCCTGTTCAAATGCACTTGGCCTGATCCCATCCTGAATTTGGTATGGATGGCGGGCAAAATCCCACTTTTCGCGGTGTTGTTATCCACGTATTTGTCGGGTAATCGGGGGGCCAGCCCCCCTTTATATCGTAGGTCGACATATCGTAAGTCGACACAGGATAACGGCGGTTACACCCAACCCTTGGTGCGGAACATTTTTAGCACCGAGACAAAGGCCATCATCTCTTCCGGCGTCCCTAACGTGAGGCGGTTCCAACCCACCGCGGGGGGAAATTCACGCCCGACAAACACGTGATATTGTTTCATGCGGTTTTGATAGGTTTTCACATCCCCGTTCACCTGATGAAAAACAAAGTTCGCCTGCGACGGAACATAGGATAATTTCAGTTCGTCCAGGGTCTGAGTAACAATTCGACGCGCCTGATCGGCTGACTGGCGGCTGTATTGTACAAAGGCTTTGTCTTGCAACGAGGCTAAAGCCGCCGCTGCGCCGGCGGTATTGGTGTTATCCAGCGAAACAAAGTTTTCCACCGCGGCTATCAGTTCTGGATGCGCGATACCATAACCTACCCGAAGGCCCGCTAGCGCGTAAATTTTGGAGAATGTCCGAGTAACCAACAGATTTTTGTGGCCGGCTTGAACCAGCCCGATAGCACTGCGAAATGCAGGATCGCTGACAAACTCGGCATAAGCCTCGTCGATGATAAACAAGGTTTCCGGTGAGGCATTTTTAATCCAGGCTTCAATAAGGTTTGCCGGGGTAATGGTCGCGGTAGGGTTATTCGGATTACACAGATAGACGATTGAACGCCCTTTGAAGCTGGCGACTTTCTGCTGCATTACAGGCAGGTCAAATGCCATTTCTTTGGTCAGAACGACTTTCTCAATGGGAATGCCAAAAGGCTTGGCATAGAGTTCGGCGTAGTTAAATGTAGGGTCCGGCACCACGAGCTGGATTGGTGTATTCGCAAGTTCAGCCTGGCGGATAACCGCTTGAATGACTGCCTGAATCGTCTCTGATGAGCCATTCCCCAGCGAGATATTCTCAGTTTTGAGTTGGTATTGTGTGGCGATATTAGCAATCAATTGTTCGCGGGCAGCATCGGGGTAGCGAAATGCAGTCGGCAACGCGGCGATAATCGCCTGATGCGCTTTGGGTGACACTCCTAACGAGTTTTCATTAAAATTCAACAGCAGTGGCTGCTGTTCAGTAGGGATCAGCGGTTGTGCGTTTATCTTAGAACTTTTGGCCTGAGCCGTTGAAATAAAGTTACCCAGTGTTAATCCGCCCAGTAATAGACCGGATGATTTTAAAAGTGTACGACGATCCATGCTAACTTCCCCTGTATACCCCTTTACTTGTAGTTATAGGTGTATTAGCGACGTTCACTCACCCGAATGGCTTACTGACGTAAGTTGAACTGGATTAATGAGCCTTTTGAGATTCACCCTACGGGCATGGCATACATGCTGTTCAAATCAGTTCATAACCGATTTTCCCTTCATCTACCGCTCACCTGCAACTACAACTTCTTTGGGTATAACGCTCTGTTACATTTAGTTATAAGTGGGATGAGCATAGCCTGAGGCCTTATTTTTAAGCAATATCTTTTATCATAAACTCATTTTTTACCAGTAACTTACAAGATTATTCTTATCACTATCGGCGAATTCAATTTAGTTTGGGCTATTGGCTATTCATGGCGAAGATATCCGTTACCAAATGGATAATAGCCCCTCAACATCCAGCCGGTATTGCGGGGGGAATACTCGTTATTGACGCGGAATATATCCCCCTATCGGCCTTTCCCGACCCGTCATCGTGATGCTGCTCACAATAATTTGTGCAGTTGCCTAAAAAAACACGTCTTTATTGCCAATTTTGCAGCCAATCTCCTAATGACTAATGCAGGGTTATCTTCAATACTGGTAAGGTGAAATGATATTCCATTTAAATAGATCCGATGTTTTATTATTTTAAGTGAGTTAAATCATCATAAAAAATAGGGGTTTACTGCGTTAACTGACCAGAGACTCAATGAATTATAAAGGCAGGTAATCAGGTGAAAATAATATCAGTAGATGTAACCGTTTTTTCTTATCCGACCCGACGTGTTTCTGATACCGCAGGGCACTCGCATCCAGGCGCAGAGTCCTTAGCCAAAATGGCCATGCTGACGCTGACCACTGACGAAGGTGATTGCGGTTATGCATTTGCACCACCGGAAGTGATTCGCCCGCACATCGTCAATAGCTTCTTTAAAAAAGTTCTGATTGGGCAAAACCCGTTTGACCGCGAACGGTTATGGAATGATCTGGTGCATTGGCAGCGCGGCAGTGCCAATCAGTTAACCGACCGGGCGCTGGCCATTGCCGAGCAAGCCATTTGGGATTTGTTGGGGCGCAAACTGGGTCAGCCAGTCTATAAATTGCTGGGCGGATATCGCGACAAAGTATTGGCTTACGGTAGCACCATGTGTGGTGATGAGTTAGCTGATGGATTGTCGACCCCGGATGAGTATGCGCGTTTTGCCGAGCAACTGGTCGCCCGTGGCTATAAGGGGATTAAGCTGCATACCTGGATGCCGCCAGTCTCTTTTGCGCCAAGTCCGCAGATGGATGTTCGTGCTTGTGCGGCGGTGCGTGAAGCCGTCGGCCCGGATATTGCTCTGATGCTGGATGGCTACCATTGGTACAGCCGCAGTGATGCCCTCTATATTGGTCGCGAACTGCAAAAACTTAATTTCAGTTGGTTCGAAGAGCCGATGGAAGAGCAGAGCATGGCCTCTTACTGCTGGCTGCGGGAAAACCTGCAAATTGACATTATCGGACCTGAAAGTCTGGCCGGTAAATACTTTAGCCGTGCTGATTGGGTGAAGGCCGGTGCCTGCGATATTTTACGCGCTGGCGTCCAAGGCGTGGGCGGTATCACACCTTGTCTGAAAGTGGCTCATCTGGCGGAATCGTTCGGCATGGATTGTGAAATCCACGGCAATGGTGCGCCGAATCTGGCGGTAGTCGGTGCAATCCGTAACTGTCGTTGGTATGAGCGTGGGTTGTTGCATCCATTCCTGGATTATGACGAGCCTGCCGCGTATCTCAACAGCATCATTGACCCGATGGACAGTGATGGCTATGTCTCTCTGCCGACGAGAGCAGGCTTGGGCGAAGATATTAATTTCGATTATATCGCCGCCAATACCCTTAGTGCTTGAAGCCGCGGCAGTGCGAGCTGCCTACCTGCGACTCCAATCACTTTGGGGATAACTCTATTGTATCGACCTATAAAAACAAGCATTCAGATCTAGCCTTTTCTTACCGGAGATGGTCCATGAACGCGATAATAATAGTAAGAACACTCCTCCTTACCCTACTGATCACCCTGACGTCGACCGGCGTCAGTGTCGCTAAAACACCCGATGACCAACTGATTGTTGGCATGAATATGAATAACCTGCTGTCGCTCGATCCGGCAGCCATGACCGGCAATGATGCTGTCGCTATCATTGTTAACCTGTACGACTCTTTGGTGGAACTGGATCCACACACTCCCAGTAAGGTACTGCCCGGCGCTGCCACCGAGTGGAAAATCAGTGACGACGGCAAGTTGATCACCTTTACGTTGCGTGAGGGTATGAAGTTTCACTCCGGCAATCCCGTGACGGCGGCAGATTTTGCCTGGTCGATGAACCGCTTGATGCATCTGAATCTGGCACAGGCCACCACCTGGAAATCCTACGGTTTTACCGCCGATAACGTGGAGCAATTGATCCGCGCCAAAGATCCACTGACGGTCGAAATTGAGTTACCGAAACCCACCGATCCCAAGCTGGTAATTTATTCATTAGGTACTTTAGGCAGTGGATCGATCCTTGATCGCGCCACCGTCATGCAGCATGAGAAAAACGGTGACTGGGGTAATGGCTGGCTGACCACCAATGAAGCTGGCTCCGGCCCATTCAAACTGGATGTTTGGCAGGCAAAAGATGTGTTACGTATCAGCCGGGTAGATAATTACTGGCAAGGTGACGCCAAAATGAAGCGGGTGATATTCCGCCACATGACTGAGTCGCAGGCGCTGCGCTTAATGATTGAAAAGGGCGATATTGATATCGCCAGCGGGATGTCGGTACCGGATATCAATGCGCTGAAAAGTAACCCGCAAATCCAGGTTGATGAGGTCCAGCGCGGCACTATTTATTATGTCGCGATGAGCCTGAAAGAGCCGCATTTCGCTAACCCTAAAGTACGGGAAGCGGTGCGCTACCTGGTTGATTATGATGGTATTAATAAAACGATTATGCCGGGTTATGGCATCTTCCATCAACGGCCAATCCAGAAGGGTATGGATGTCACGCTACCGGATCCCGGCTACAAGTTGGATGTGGCTAGAGCTAAAGCATTGTTAGCAGAAGCCGGCTATCCCGACGGTTTCACCACCACCCTGCGGGTATTGTCTGATCCGCCGTTTATTAATGTCGCCACCTCGGTTCAATCGACACTGGCACAGGCAGGGATTCAGGCCAAAATTCTGACGGGCACCGGTAATCAGGTGTATGGCGCAATGCGTGATCGTCAGTTCGATATGCTGGTGGGCCGTGGTGGTGGTGGTGTCGATCCGCACCCGCACTCCAGTTTGCGTTCCATTGCCTATAACCCCGATAACAGCGATGCCGCCAAACTGACCAACTTCCAGGGTTGGCGCACTTCATTCTATGATCAACAACTCAACTCGCTGATCGACAACGCGTTAATCGAGAAAGATCCGGCTAAACAGAAGCAGATGTACATTGAAGTTCAGCAGCGTTATGACGCGCTATTCCCAGCCATTTTGCCGATTTCCCAAATGGTTGATTCGGTCGTCGTGCGTAAAGACGTGATGGATTATGTACCACATCCGTCGACCACAACCCGCCTGTTGCAGGTGTATAAGCAGCGTTAAACCGCTGCATGTTGGGGGAGATAGCATGAATGTTTCAGATTGGATGGCGCCACACGGGATCGTACGGCGTTTATCGAAGCGCTTTTTGCAGGTGGCCGTGACCTTATTCGGTTTATTGATTCTTACTTTTATTATTGGTCGGGTGATGCCGATTGATCCGGTACTGGCGATTGTGGGTCAGGATGCGGATCAAAGTACCTATCAGCAGGTCTACCTGCAATTGGGGCTGGATAAACCGCTATGGTCACAGTTCTTTATCTATTTTAACTCACTGATCCACGGTGATTTGGGCAATGCCTTACTCACCGGCCGTCCGGTAGTGGATGACATTATCCGGGTCTTCCCGGCCACCATTGAGCTGGCAACCATGGCGATTCTGGTCGGGGCTGGTCTCGGTATCCCGCTGGGGGTCATGGCGGCAGCACGTCGCGGCAAGTTTGCCGACTATGTGGTGCGGTTTATCAGTCTGGCGGGTTACTCAACTCCGATTTTCTGGGTGGGCATGATGGGCCTGTTGGTGTTCTACGCCTGGCTAAACTGGGTGGGGGGCGCGGGTCGGGTAGATATGGCCTACGACGGTTTAGTTGATCGCCGCACCGGCTTATTGTTGATTGATTCGGCGCTGGCGGGGGAGTGGGAGGTGTTTCGCAGCGCGGCAAACCATCTGGTGCTGCCCGCTACCATTCTCGGTTTCCACTCGCTGGCCTATATCAGCCGTATGACCCGCAGTTTTATGCTGGCGCAGTTGTCACAGGAATACATCATTACCGCCAAAGTGAAAGGATTGTCAGAGTTTCAGGTGCTGTGGGGCCATGCATTCCGCAATATTCTGGTGCAATTGCTGACCGTGGTGGCACTGGCCTACGGCTCATTACTGGAAGGCGCAGTCTTGATCGAAACCGTCTTTTCATGGCCCGGTTTTGGCTCTTATCTGACGGGCAGTCTGTTATTGGGTGACATGAATGCGGTGATGGGCTGTGTATTACTGGTGGGGCTGATCTTTGTTTCACTGAATTTACTGTCTGACATGCTGTATCAGATCTTCGACCCGAGGACGAATCAATGATGCTTTCCTCCGAACCCGATAATGTCGTAGCGCGCCCTGAGATGAAACCTCAGGGATGGAAGCGCGGGCTACGGCGGGTAGTTAATTTCTTCCGTTTGTTAATGGGCAACCCGCTGACGGCTATTGGTGTCGCTATCATCGGTTTGCTGTTAGTGGTGGCATTCTTGGCTCCGTGGCTGGCGACCCATGATCCATTGGCGCAAGATCTCAATAACTCACTACAGGCACCCGGTAGCCAACACTGGTTTGGCACCGATGAGTTTGGCCGTGATCAGTACAGTCGGTTGATTTATGGTGCCCGTACCACGCTGTATATCGTGGCGCTGGTGTCAGTGACTGTTGGGCCAATCGGCCTGTTACTGGGGGTGGTGGCGGGTTACTTCGGCGGTAAAGTCGACAGTATCCTGATGCGTATTACCGATATTTTCATCTCATTCCCGAGCCTGGTGCTGGCGCTGGCTTTTGTCGCGGCATTAGGCCCCGGTCTGGAGCATGTGGTTATTGCTATTACCCTGACGGCATGGCCGCCGATTGCCCGTCTGGCAAGGGCGGAAACCCTCTCTTTGCGTAATGCGGACTTTGTTTCTGCGGTTAAATTGCAGGGCGCGTCGCCACTGCGGATCTTGCTGCGTCACATTGTGCCACTGTGCCTGCCGTCGGTAATCATCCGTATCACCATGAATATGGCCGGTATCATTCTGACTGCTGCTGGTCTGGGCTTCCTTGGTTTGGGTGCTCAGCCACCGGACCCTGAGTGGGGAGCGATGATCTCCAGTGGCCGCCGTTACATGATGGAGTGCTGGTGGCTGGTGACAATTCCTGGTCTGGCGATTCTGCTGAACAGCCTGGCATTCAACTTCCTAGGAGATGGCCTACGTGACATTCTTGACCCCAGAACAGAATAAATCAGTGCCTTTGCTGGAAGTGGATGACCTGCGGGTTAGCTTCGTCAATGGCAAACAGGTGACCGACGCGGTGCGTGGTGTTTCGTTTTCCCTTGGTAAGGAGAAACTGGCGATTGTCGGTGAGTCTGGTTCGGGTAAATCAACGGTTGGCAGGGCGCTGCTCAAGCTGCATCCGGCCAGCGCGCAGATCCACGCTAATAGGTTGCGCTTTGCCGAAGTGGATTTGCTGAACGCCAGTGAAGCCCACATGCGTGAAGTGCGTGGTAAACGTATGTCGATGATTATGCAGGACCCAAAATACTCGCTCAATCCGGTGGTGTGCGTGGGTGATCAGGTGGCAGAAGCCTATCTGGCGCACCATAAAGTCTCGCGACAGGAAGCGCGCGAGCGCGTATTGGCGATGTTTGATGTGGTGCGTATCCGCCAGCCACAAAGGGTGTATCACCTCTATCCGCACGAGGTATCCGGCGGGCAGGGGCAGCGCATCATGATAGCGATGATGCTGATAACCGGGCCGGAAATGGTGATCGCCGATGAGCCAACCTCGGCACTGGATGTCTCGGTGCGTTTGCAGGTATTGGCGATGCTGGATGATTTGGTGCAAGAGCGTGGCTTGGGGCTGATCTTTATTAGTCATGATATCAATCTGGTGCGTAGTTTCTGCGATCGGGTGCTGGTGATGTATGCCGGCCGGGTCGTGGAGTCGATCGCGGCCTGTGACCTTGATCAGGCGCAACACCCCTATACCCGTGGTTTGCTAAATGCATTACCGGATATCGGCAACCGCCGTGATCGCTTGCCGGTTATGGTGCGTGATCCGGCCTGGATGAATGGTTAAGGAGCCTGTTATGTCTGCAAATGCGATGATTGAAATCAATAACCTTAACCTTATTTTTGGTGAAGGCAGCCAGCAGAATCAGGTGCTGTTTGATGTTAATCTGACGGTGAATAACGGTGAGATTTTTGGCTTGGTTGGGGAGTCCGGTTCGGGTAAAACCACAGTGCTGAAATGCCTGGCGGGGCTGTTTAACCATTGGAGCGGTCAGCTAACCTTGAATCAGATCCCCCTGGCACACCGGATTGAGCGTGAGCGCTGCCGCCATGTTCAGATGGTGTTTCAGGATCCCTATGGTTCGCTGCACCCGCGTCATACCATCGAATACATTTTGTCTGAGCCACTGATTATCCATGGCATTGGTGATCGCGACCAACGGATCGACACTATTTTAGATAAAGTGGGCCTCAACCGGCAGTTTCGCCAGCGCTATCCCCATCAGCTCTCGGGTGGGCAGCGCCAGCGCGTCGCCATTGCGCGGGCATTGATTCTCGAGCCGCGGGTATTGCTGCTGGATGAACCGACCTCGGCTCTGGATGTGTCGGTGCAGGCAGAGATCCTTAATCTGCTGGCTGAGTTGCAACAGCGGGAGAAGCTAACTTATCTGATGGTAACTCATGATTTGGGGGTCATTGCTCACCTTTGTCATCGGGTCGCGGTGATGCAACATGGCCGGATTCTGGAAACACTGAACACTGAGGATTTGACCACTGACTGCGAAAAAACCGCCTATACCCATATGCTGGTAGATGCCAGCCGCCACTATAGCCGTGATTTGGCGCAAAAAGCCGCCGAGATGTCGTAATAGCCTCAGGCGCTTCTGTGAGGGAGCGCCTGTACCTTAGGACTCATCAGCCATCTTCTTAAGCCACTGAATAAACGCGTTAATCTTTGGCCATTGCCGGTCGGATAATGTTGAAATGTAATAGCGTTGTTCACATCTGACTTCCATGTCGGGGAACGGCATAATCAACTCTTGGTTTTCCAACCGTTTGTTGACCAGCTTTTTACGGCCCATCGCCACCCCAACGTGATTTATGGCGGCGATAATCGCTAAATCGGAGCGATCAAACCCCATGCTGCGCTGGGTAGGATCAAGATCAAAACCGATTTGCTGACTCCAGCTATTCCACTCACTGCGATCGGAGTCATAGCTCCAGGCTTGCCGATCGTGCAGTAAGGTGCACTGCCGCAGATTGATCAGATTGCCGTGTAACTGATGTTTTTCCGCATATTCCGGGCTGCATACGGGGACCATCGATTCATCCATCAGGTGCTGATATGACAGTTTCTCCGGCGTTTTATCATCGAAATAAATCGCTAAATCAATGCCGCCGCCCTGAAAGTTAACATTCTCATTACCGGTCAGAATATTCAGGCTAATGGCAGGATAGCGATGGGCAAAGTCCGCCAATTTCGGTACCAGCCAACATTGGGCGATAGATGGCCGGGAATAGACGGTTAATGTACCGGACAACTCCTGATTTTTTATCTCCAAAATTTCCTGATTCAGGTACTCCAGCGACGATTTAAGCACCCAAAAGACACGTTCTCCCTCGCCGGTTAGCTCCACTTTACGATGAAAACGCTGGAACAGTTTGAACCCTAACTCCTCTTCCAAACTATTGATCCGGTGGCTAACGGCACTGGGGCTGATGGATAACTCATCAGCCGCCAGCGCAAATGAGCTGTGCCGCGCGGCAATTTCAAAGGTATAGAGTTTGGATAGCTGATAACCATTAAGCAGCTTATTACGGGTGATATAGCTTTTTTCCGGGTACATGGCGGCGGCTCAGACAATCATTTTTGACTAAATAGCATACCGTATTTATTGCTGGAGCAGACATTTAGGGTTATCTAATGTGATGCAAACCTGAATAAATCATAAAACTTTGACCAATATTACATGTTTGGGTCAATCCAGTTCATCTTAAGCTTAGTTTTCATCATTTGTCAGCCCCGGCTAATTCTTATTCAATAGTGATAGAACTTATTATTAGATGAGGTTGGCTATGGACTCACAAATATGGGTAGTGGGTACGTTATTATCAAGTATCATTATTATCATCTTCACCATTGTAAAACTGAAAATACATCCTTTTCTGGCGCTATTATTAGCCAGTTTTTATGTCGGGCTATTAATGGGCATGAATCCCATTGAGATGGTTAACTCCATTGAAAGTGGGATTGGCGGGACGCTGGGCTTTTTAGCCGCAGTGATCGGGCTGGGCACCATTTTAGGCAAAATGATGGAGATTTCTGGTGCGGCAGAGCGCATCGGTATCACCTTACAACGTTGCCGCTGGCTATCACCTGATGTCACGATGGTGTTAGTTGGATTGATCTGTGGCATTACGCTATTTGTTGAAGTGGGGGTGGTGTTATTGATTCCACTGGCTTTTTCCATCGCAAAAAAGACCAATACCTCGCTATTAAAACTGGCAATCCCGTTGTGTACGGCGCTAATGGCCGTTCACTGTGTGGTGCCACCGCATCCGGCAGCCATGTATGTCACCAATGCCTTAGGGGCTGACATTGGCACTGTGATTGTCTACGGGCTGGTGGTTGGGCTGTCAGCATCATTAATTGGTGGGCCGTTATTCTTGCGGCTAGTGGGTAATCGACTGCCCTTTAAAGCGGTACCGCAAGCGTTCTCTGAAATTAAAGTGCGCAATGAAGATGAATTGCCATCTCTGGGTGCAACCCTATTTACCGTGTTACTGCCCATTATTCTGATGTTGGCGAAAACCGCCGCAGAACTGAATATGGAAAAAGGCACTCCGCTATATTCAGTATTATCGTTTATCGGTAACCCCATTACCGCCATGTTTATTGCCGCATTTGTGGCCTACTACATGCTGGGCATTCGCCAAAATATAGGTATGAGTACGCTGCTGGCTAAAACCGAAGATAGTTTCTCCTCGATTGCTAATATCCTGTTGATTATCGGTGCCGGTGGGGCATTTAACGGCATATTAAAAGCCAGTGGTTTGGCAGATACGCTGGCGGTGATTTTATCCAATCTGGATATGCACCCGATTCTACTGGCCTGGTTGGTGGCATTGATTCTGCATGCGGCGGTTGGCTCGGCTACGGTAGCAATGATGGGGGCGACGGCGATAGTGGCACCGATATTACCGATGTATCCCAATGTCAGCCCGGAAATTATCACCTTGGCGATTGGCTCTGGTGCCATTGGTTTCACCATCGTCACTGACTCGCTATTCTGGTTGGTAAAGCAATACTGCGGTGCCACCCTTAATGAGACATTTAAATATTACACCACCGCGACTTTTATCGCCTCGGTGATCGCATTAGGTACTACCTTCCTACTTTCTTACATCATATGACCGAAAAGAGACATGCTATGAAACACACTGAAATTGATAAATTGATTACCGACTTTCCTTTGGTCAAAAAGCTTATCAATTTAGAGGAGGTCACTTGGTTTAACCCGTTATCGACCATATTGGCAGAGGGATTGCCGTATGTCGGATTAACGTCGTGGGATGTGGCGGATGCCGAGGCACGGCTGCAACATTTTGCGCCCTATCTGTGTCAGGCATTCCCTGAAACACAAAAGACTCACGGTATTATTGAATCTGATATCGTGGCGATTCCCACCATGAAAGAGACGTTGCAACAGCGATACGGCGTTGAAATTAGCGGTCGACTGTTATTAAAAAAAGATAGCCACCTGCCGATTTCTGGTTCGATTAAAGCGCGTGGCGGCATCTATGAAGTGTTAACCCATGCTGAAAAATTGGCGCTACAGGCTGGGCTATTGGCCGAAACCGATGATTACAGCAAACTGTTCTCAGATGATTTCCGCCAATTTTTCAGCCAGTACAGTATCGCGGTGGGGTCTACCGGTAATCTGGGGATGTCGATTGGCATCATGAGTGCCAAGCTGGGGTTCAGTGTCAGTGTGCATATGTCTGCCGATGCGCGTGAATGGAAAAAACGTAAACTGCGTGAACACGGCGTAAATGTGGTTGAGTATGCACAGGATTACGGCGTGGCGGTGGCACAAGGGCGCAAAGAGGCAGAATCTTATCCGAATTGCTTCTTTATCGACGATGAGAACTCGCCAACACTCTTTCTTGGCTACTCGGTGGCAGGCAGTCGGCTGAAAAAACAGTTTGCCGAGCAGCAGATTGTGGTTGATGAAAACCACCCGCTGTTCGTTTATCTGCCTTGCGGGGTTGGTGGCGGCCCCGGTGGTGTTGCTTTCGGCCTGAAGCTAGCGTTTGGTGACCATGTGCACTGTATTTTTGCCGAACCAACCCATTCACCTTGCATGTTGTTGGGGGTGTACACCGGCCTGCACGATGGTATTTCCGTGCAGGATATCGGTATCGACAACATCACCGCCGCCGATGGTTTGGCGGTAGGGCGGGCATCAGGGTTTGTTGGCCGTGCGATGGAGCATTTACTGGACGGTTTCTATACCTTAAGTGATGCTGAGATGTACGATCTGCTCGGCTTGCTAAATCGCGATGAAGGTATTCAGTTGGAGCCTTCGGCACTGGCTGGAATGCCGGGTGCAGCGCGGGTAAGTCAGTGTTCTGACTATTTAAGTAATAACCACTTTAGTGCTGAGAAAATGCAGAATGCAACCCATCTGGTTTGGGCTACCGGCGGTGGGATGGTACCTGCCGAAGAGATGAAAAAATATCTCGCAACAGCGAAGATTTGATTTCATGAGATGATAACAATATAAAAACGGGGTAAATGATTACCCCGTTTTTATATGGGGGATTATGTTATCGGCTGGGCGTCGCCAGCGATATCTGTACTCTCAGCCCTTGAAGGTCTGAAAATTGTTCTCCCAGACGCTCAACCCTATATTTATATTGGCACCATCAATTGGCTATTAATGATAGTGACTATATTTCTGGCTGTATTCTTTAAATCCTCTGAAAACCTGGCTGCAGCTTACGGTATTGCAGTGTCGTTAACGATGTTGATGACGTCTGGTTTGTTATTTGTCGCTATGCGCAAGATATGGCGTTGGAATTTACCAACCAGCATGTTAGTGGCGGGGGGATTTCTTATTATCGATACCAGCTTTTTAATCGCTAATCTTATCAAAGTGTTGGACGGCGGTTATATCCCGCTGCTGCTGGCGACCGTGGTCTGCACTGTCAGGTGGTAGAGATTAGCCGGCGGGTCGCTATCTAGCCAATTAAAAGCCGCCAGCGTAAAATTTTCCACTGGCGGCTGAGTATGTTACTGCGGTTTAACGTTTAGCCCTTACTGCCCCGGGCGGCAATAATCGTATCGGCGACATTACGTGGTGCCTCAGCATAGTGCTTGAACTCCATGGTATAGGTGGCACGGCCTTGCGACATGGAACGCAGCACGGTGGAGTAACCGAACATTTCGGATAACGGCACTTCTGCGCGGATAATCTTCCCGCCGCCAATCATCTCTTCCATGCCTTGTACCAAGCCACGGCGAGAGGAAAGGTCGCCCATCACATTACCGGCGTACTCTTCCGGTGTTTCTACTTCCACACTCATCACGGGTTCCAGAATCACCGGTGACGCCTGTTTGACCGCTTCTTTAAAACCAAAGATGGCAGCCATTTTAAACGCCAGTTCCGATGAGTCCACTTCGTGATAGGAACCGAAAGTCAGTGTTACTTTCACATCCACTACCGGATAACCGGCCAATACACCGGTATTGGTGGCTTCGAGTACACCTTTCTCTACCGCACCAATATATTCACGCGGGACCACACCGCCTTTAGTTGCATCAACAAACGCAAAGCCGCTGCCCGCTTCCTGCGGTTCGAGGGTAAAGACCACATGGCCATATTGCCCCTTACCGCCAGACTGGCGCACAAATTTGCCTTCGACGTCAGTCACGGTTTTACGCACAGTTTCACGGTAGGTCACCTGTGGTTTACCGATATTGGCTTCCACACCGAACTCACGTTTCATCCGATCGACAATTATCTCCAGATGTAACTCGCCCATACCGGAAATAATAGTCTGGCCTGATTCCTCGTCAGTACGGATACGGAACGACGGATCTTCTGATGCCAACCGTTGCAATGCGATCCCCATTTTCTCCTGATCGACTTTGGTCTTCGGTTCAATCGCTTGCGAAATCACTGGTTCGGGGAACTCCATCCGTACCAAGGTAATCACGGTATCCGGGTCACATAACGTCTCGCCGGTGGTGACATCTTTCAAACCGACACAGGCCGCAATATCACCGGCGCAGATTTCATCGACTTCAATGCGGTTGTTGGCATGCATCTGAACAATACGGCCAATACGCTCTTTCTTGCCGCGAATCGGGTTATAAACGCTATCACCTTTTCGCAACACACCGGAGTAAACCCGCACGAATGTTAACTGGCCGACGTAGGGGTCAGTCATCAGTTTAAATGCCAGTGCCGAGAATTTTTCATTATCATCGGCGCGGCGACTGACTTCATTGCCCTCTTCATCAGTGCCACTGACCGGTGGGATATCGACCGGTGACGGCATCAGTTCAACCACCGCATCCAGCATCCGTTGCACGCCCTTGTTTTTAAAGGCACTGCCGCACATCATGGGTTGTATTTCGCCCGCAATGGTACGGATACGCAGACCTTGGGTGACCTCTTCCAGCGTCAGGTCACCGGTCTCCAGATACTCGGTCATTAGCGCCTCAGAGGCTTCAGCCGCTTCAGCGACCATCTTCTCGCGCCACTGATTGGCGGTTGCCAGCAAGTTTTCCGGGATCGGGGCGTAACTGAATGTCATACCCTGAGAGGCTTCATCCCAGATAATGGCCCGCATCAAACGAAGATCTACCACACCGATAAAGTGCTCTTCACTGCCGATCGGAATCACAATGGGCACTGGATTGGCCTTCAGGCGGTCAATCATCATCTGCCTAACGCGGAAGAAATCAGCACCTGGGCGGTCCATCTTATTGACGAAAGCCAATCGTGGCACGCGGTATTTGTTGGCCTGACGCCAGACCGTTTCTGATTGTGGCTGTACGCCACCGACCGCGTCATACACCATCACTGCACCGTCGAGTACCCGCATAGAGCGTTCCACCTCAATGGTGAAATCTACGTGCCCGGGGGTGTCGATAATATTAATACGGTGTTCCGGTAAGGTACGGTCCATACCTTTCCAGAAGCAGGTCACGGCAGCCGATGTAATGGTAATGCCACGTTCCTGCTCCTGAGCCATCCAGTCAGTTGTCGCGCCACCATCATGCACTTCACCCAGCTTATGACTGACGCCGGTGTAGAACAGAATACGCTCAGTGGTGGTTGTTTTACCGGCGTCGATGTGGGCGGAGATACCGATGTTACGATAGCGCTCGATAGGAGTTTTACGTGCCATATTAAGTCCTTAAAAGATAATGGCAATTTCGGGGCGGGCGGTTTGCTGCTCTGCCGGGAAGTTGTTAAGTGATGATCTTGGTTGATCAATCGGTCGAGAGCAGTATAGTCCAATTGTACGAATATACACGTACAATTTGATTATTTGTTCTTAAAATATGCAATAATGGCGGCGTACAACGGCTGAGGTAGCTTTCAGCATGGCATAAGAATTAATTGTAGGGTCGACATGGCGTATAGGCTATATTGCGGCGCGCTAAGCTGTGTAGCGGTAACCAAATCAGGCGTGCTGGCCTGTCACTTATCTATAGGAATACTATGATTGCAAATCACCCTGAGCGTGAGCAGATCCGGCTGGAAAATGTGCTGACGGCTTTAGGTAATCCGCTGCGGTTAGCGGTAGTACGTAGGTTGGCGGCTGGTGGGGAGCATGCATGTGGCACCTTAGTGCAAGGGTTGTCTAAATCCACCCTGACCCATCATTGGCGCGTATTGCGGGAAAGCGGTGTTATCTGGCAGCGGCCTTGCGGGCGCGAGAGTTTGCTATCACTGCGACGCGATGATATCGATGCCCGTTTCCCCGGTTTATTGGATGTGTTGTTGAGCGCGGTGGAGAATGATGCAACCACCGATGAATCAACGGCGAAGCATCTGCCGGAGTGAGTTGAGGGCGACAGTGGCTATTTGCCGCCCTCAGTCAAAAGGTTAAATCTCTTGGGCGTGCGCCAAAACAAAATCTTCCGCTTCTTTCGACCACAAACCGTCGGTTTTACGCAAAATAGCCTGGAGTTGCTGTAATAACGGCAGCACTTGTGATTGACTCATCAACTCACTTAATGATGTCAGCGGGATATTTTTACCGGTATAGACCAATTTCTTACCACCAATAATCTGCGGTAGATTTAAGGTGGTCTCTGCCGCGTCATTTAAACCCAGAATATGGGAGACCACTTTGCCGGCATTCACCTTCTTCGTTTCAATTAATTTTACCGCTTCGCGCATATCATCGGTATTACCGCCAGAGGTACCGACATAATGGGTAAATGAATAATGGATATCGTAGAAATTAACCGACGCCATAAAATTCTTATCCTGCGGGCCGGCAAAGAAATTAAAGCAGCCGTCCGGTGCCAATAAGCTTGAAGCCAGGGTGACTAATTCTGCAGAAGGTACGAAGACAAATATATCGTCGTAGCCTTTTCCGCCAGTCAGAGCCATTAAACGCTCAAACTGATCCTCTGTTTGTTTGGTATTGAGATAATGTACTGCTGTTGATGATTCGCTCGGATACAGGCGGGCGGCATAGTCTAGTTTTTGCTGGTGACGGTCAGTTATCACCAGTAATTGTGGATTGACTGGCCCGTGCAGCGCGTAATCAATGGCCAATAATCCCATCGGGCCAGTACCGCCGAGAATTAGCACATTCCCACCAGGTTTTATGCCCATTTTATGCTGGTATGTGCCGGGAATAAGATGGTAATTGGCGTTAAATGCGCCGATAACACAAGAAAGTGGTTCTACCAAGGATCCTTCGAAATAGCTTTCACCTTCATAAGGCAGCAGACAGTCTTGTTCCATCACCTCATTAGGGATAACCACATGGGTGGCTTCGCCGCCGACATAAGGGAATGAATAGCCTGGGCAGTCAGGGCGGTCGGGTAATTGCAAGTTGGCTTGAATCACATAACGGCTGCCGGGTTTAAATTTATGCTGCCATTTTTGACCCACTTGTAAAATATCACCGCAAAATTCATGGCCGATAATAATCGGATTTTCTGCCACATTATCCGGCACCTTTTTATGCTCAGCCCCCAGATTGGCCTCTTTCCACGAAGAAAGACAAATACTGTCGGTCACTACCGTGGCCAGAATTTCATCATCATTTATTTCCGGTAAGGTGAAGCTTTCCAGTCGTAGGTCATTCTTACCATATAAACGCAATGCTTTGGTCTTCATTTGGAACCACCTCAATCATTTTTAAATATAAAAAAACAGCAGATCGAATAAAAAATCTCCCCGGCATAAATCAGGAAAGAATGCCAAGCCATGAGCCTAAAATACCAAGGCCAAACAAGGAGAAGATAAGCCAGATAGGGTTAATTTTACGTTTGAGTAATCGCATCATTAACAGGGTTAGTGCCAGTGCCAACAGGCCGGGACAGAGCTGATCCAGAATGTTTTGCACCGTCATGGTTACCGTGCTGCCGTCCTGTGCCGGTGTTTTCGAAATCACCAGTGGCACATTGATGCTGGTCCATTTGGTGACCAAAACCCCCATGATAAACAGGCCCAGAATGGACGCGCCTTCCGTCAGTTTTTGTAGCAGATTGCCGCCAAGGTCTTTGACGATATTGACTCCCTTGGTAAAGCCGTATTGCAGGCCAAACCATTTCAATGCCAGACGAACAGAGTTGAAGGATAAGAAGAACAGTATCGGGCCTAGTACATTGCCATTTAGCGCCAGCGAGGCCCCCAAGGCTGCGGTTATTGGGCGTAAGGTTCCCCAGATCAATGGGTCACCGACTCCGGCCAATGGCCCCATTAACCCGACTTTCAGACTATTAATTGCCCCTTCATCAATGTCGGCCCCATTGGCTCGCGCTTCTTCCATCGCCGCCGTCACCCCGATAACCGGGCCACAGACGGCGGGAGTGGTGTTGAAGAACACTAAATGACGTTTTAAGGCAGCAACCTGATCTTCTTTCAGTGGGTACAAACGCTTGATTGCGGGCACCATGTCATAGCAAAAACCTAAGCCGTGGATACGTTCATAGTTAAAAGAGGCTTGTTGTAAGTTACTGCGTAAGAACATTTTAAACAGATCAGAGCGAGTTAATTGTTTGTGAGGTGTGCTCATTTCAGCGTCTCCTAATCTTCTAATTCATCAAGTTTGGCGTGGCTGGCTGACGTCGCAGGAGCCGCCGGTTTCTGATACAGAGGATTTAACTGGATATATAGCAAGGCAATAATCAGGCCGATGCCACCGAAGGCGAGCAGGCTGAAACCAAGGTAGCCACCGACAATAAAACCGAGGAAGAAGAAGGGCATAAGGTATTTCACGCCCATCATGTTGAGTACCATGGCATAACCGACCACCACAATAAATCCGCCCGCGATTTGTAACCCATGGGTGACCACGGTTGGAATCGCGCTGAGCATGTGACTGACGGTATCGGCACTGACAAAGATGGATACGATCAAAACCGGTATCGCCACGCGCAGAGCCTGAACCAGTAGGGCTGAGACATGCATTAAGTCGATCATGGCAAAGTTGGCTTTTTCTGCGGCCCTATCTGCTGCGTGCTGGAAAACCACGGTAATGGTACGGGCGAACACTGTCAGCACCTGACCGGCTGCCGCCACGGGTAGGGCGATAGCAATCCCGGTGGCAATGTTTTGATGGCCGACAATCACCAGAATGGTTGAGATAATACTGGCGAGGGCGGAGTCGGGGGATTGCGCCGCACCGACGTTCATCCACCCGAGGGCGATCAATTCCAAGGTACCGCCGAGAATCACGCCGGTGGTCATATCACCGAGGATCAGGCCAGTAATGGTACAGGCGATTAATGGCCGGTGAGTTTGAAATTCATCCAGCACACTGCCCATACCGGCGATGCATGAGAAAATAAAGATTAAGATTATCTGTACTAAACTTATTTCCATGGTGGACCCCTTTCGGCAATATATTCCTATTAACCCTGGCCACTATCGCCATGGATTATCATTAAATAGTTTCATTGCCCAGGTTGAGTAATCGGATTTAAATGTTTAATAAAACCTGAGTTATTATTTGTCGGTTGTGTTAAATGTCGTTATTTAGACTCCAGTTCACGTATTTTTTTAATCACATCTACCTGTGGGTCGGAAGTGACTACCCGTAAATCCAAATGTACGCCACGTTCAGCTAATGCATAAAAGGCTTTAATATCTTCCTGATCAACTGATACTGCTTTAGTTAATTGCCTTTTACCTTGTTTAAATGCCATGCCACCAATATTAATAACTTCAATCTTCACACCTTGATCCACCAGGCGCAAAACATCGGTCGGATTGGTAAATAAATAAAACACGGTATCATTACTGTAATTAGGATTGTGGTAAACCGCGACGGCTTTTTCTATATTAACCACGTTTACTTTGATTCCCGGAGGTGCTGCCTGTTTTAATAACGTTTTACGAATATCATCGTTATAGACTTCGTCGCTACAGATAATAATCCGCCCAGCTTTGGCCTCTTTCGCCCATACCGTGGTGACCTGACCGTGAATCAGCCGGTCGTCAATTCTTGCCAGATTGATTTTCATATAAAGTCGGCCTCTTCTTCTTCGACATTCTGTAAGTGGTGGAATGACTGCACACACTGCGCGCCGATTTCCAGTAAGTAATCAGCCAATTCTCTTACTGCCATCGAGTGCTGGTTATCGACAATTTCCAGTGCCAGTGGTAGTGATAACCCACTGATAACTTGAATGTTGTGATTGTTGAATGCCAACCGTGCGGCAGCGTTGTATGGGCTGCCACCTTGCAAATCAACCGCAATCAGCCAAGAGCAACTGTCACTATGTGCCATCACATCCTGCATTTTTGTCACTAAATCTTCGGCATTTTCACCACGGTTAAATAACAGCGGGGTAATATTTTGTGTTTCGCCATACACCATATTGACGGAGTTAAGCATTGAAACCGCTAAATCACCGTGAGCGCAAAAAATGACACTAACCATCATGCCTCCTGTTTAGCCTCGGGTTTTACCACCGGCAATGTTGTAGGTAACGCCGGTAATATAGCTGGCACGTTCGGATAATAAGTAAGTCACAAAATCAGCCACTTCTGATAGTTTTCCAGCCCGGCCAATTGGAATGGCATTCTTGGTATAACCGTCACGCAACTGCTCAACCGTTATATTACGGGTGTAGGCCAGTGCTTCTTCATAATCCAGGGTGCGCAAACCGGTTTTCTCCAAAATACCCGGCGCGACGCCCACCACACGGATACCGTATTTTCCCAGTTCTTTGGCCCAGGAGCGGGTAAAACTATATAGTGCGGCTTTAGTTGCGGCATAACAGCTTTGTCCTTCAGAGCCTTCTAATCCACTTTCCGACGTGAGATTAATAATGACACCGCGTTTATTCTCAACCATATTGCGTGCCACGGCTTGTGACATCAGATACACCCCTTTCTGATTCACATTTACCATTTTTTCAAATTCGTTATCTTTCAGTTCATATTGGCTGTGGCTCTGTTTCGGATCGACCAGCAGACGGGGGAGATTAATCCCGGCATTATTAACTAATGCATCAATATGCCCATGTTGGGTTAGAATATTATCAATTGCAGTCTGTACACTGCTACGGTCTGAAATATCCAATTGAATAAAACTCAGCTGTGGATTATTTTTAATGCCACCGTCAAGTTTATTAACATCGGCTAATTGTACCTTGGCACCTGCCGCCAGTAACTCTTCCACAATAGCGTAGCCAATCCCTGATGCACCACCGGTTACAATGACAACTTTATCTTTTAAATTAAGCCAATCGTTCATAGAAATTCCCTGCTGTTCTGAATTTTGCTAATACTCAGCCATACACCCTAAGGCGCAATTAATTGAGTTGTTTTTGATATAAAGAGGAAAGGTTAATGATGACTGACAGTAAGCTTTTCCTCATTGTATTTCTTTAGCCGCTTTTTATGCCGTTAGTTTGAGTATCTCCTCAGCAGTTTCTTTCGTGGTCACCAGACTATTAATATACTTTCCTTTAATTGCTCCGATGATCCCGCTGATTTTTTCATGGGAATGCGCAATACCGATGGAATAACGGGCTTTTTTAATTTTCTCTAAGTCGATAGTGATCGTCTTATCGCTAATGTAGGTTTCCACCGGGTTGCCCTGCAAATCGTAAAAACGTGAACAAATATCGCCAGCAACCTGTCGGTCATTAAAGTGATCAATAACATCACTGCCATAAAAAGCGCGCCAGGTGGAATTCCCCGAGATATTGGGTGAACCAATACCGAATATAGCGATATCCAGCCGCTGCCAATAGTCAGCGATAGCCTGATAATGCTGAGATTGCACAATGCCATCACGGATAACACTTTTTTCCAGAATTGCCGGGAAATCGATCAACAATGACTCGCCTTTTAATTTCATTGCGGCGCTATAAACCAGGGTATTCACATGATAACGGCTTTCCAGCTTACCTGAGGGGCCACCCACCATTGGGATACAGGTTAACTGACGCGATACCGGTGATATATCCATTTGCTCAATCAGGGTGGCAATTGCACTGCCCCAAGAGAAGCCGAGAATATCGCCATTTTCAATAATTCGGTTCAACAATGCGGCACACTGTTTTGCCATTAATATCAACTGATGTTCTGGCGATTGATCATGCTCTGAAGAGACGACAATCGCCTCACGTAATTTAAAGCGCGACTTCAACTGCTGTTCCAGTAACAGATTCTCGTTATAGTTATAATTGATTGAAATAGTAACAATGCCCTGTTCGCGTACTTTTTTTAGCATTCGGCTGATACTGGTGCGATAAATACCGAGCGCGCGTGCTATCTCCGCTTGCGTGAAGTTTTGCTCGTAATACATTTGTGCAATTTTCACCATCAGGCGCAGATCGTCGCTCTTTTCCATTTTCAACCTCTTGCACATTTGTGCAAATGTCATTAAGTTATCTATGGCTTGATATAATCACTTTCCATTTTTGAAGTCAAAAGCACAATATAACGAATAACTTCCAATATCTTCCATAAAAAACCAATTCAAACGCTATTACCCACTTTAGTTATTGCACAGATGTGCATTCATATTTAATGAATTGATTTATATTAAATAAATTGAAATAGGGTTTTTGTGTGCAGCAACGATCTTGACGACAAAATTTGGATTGTGATCACATTTTTATTTTGCGTGATGTGGTTGGTTTTGCACATATGTGCAGAATGGCGCGGTTATAGCACTAACCCCGGTAATACTTATCCGAGGTTAGTCAGGGAGAGGGACTAATTCAGTAACGGTTTGTAGTGATGGGGCTGGCGCATGGTGACCAGATCTTTACGGCGCACTACATTGGTTGGGTAGGGGCTGCCGGCGAGAGACGCGGTATTAATGGTTTGTGTTACGGCTTGCGTTTCTTGCCACAGCAGCCGCTCAAAACGTGGGAAAGTGAAGGTTTCCGGCCCGAATATTCCGCTATATCCTCCTTGCTGATTGAGGTCATCGACAGCATTGGCAAAGGCCAGATAAAGATTATTTTCCCCCGCGCGGGTTCTGAATAAGTGCCAGTGTAGCGGGTCGGCTCCCATTGGAATCGGATAGTTTTGCACCACGACACTGCCCGTATGCGCAGCAGTGAACCCCGCAGGAAGTGCGGCGGAACAGGCGATAATATCGCATCCCATCAGGGCCAAAATACGTGCTGATTCGGGTAACAGTGCATCATGGCCCAGCAGCAATCCGACTCTTCCGAGCGCAGTATCAAATACGCGCCAGTGCTCCCCAGCGCTAGCCCACGCTTGATGTGCTCGAGACAGATGTATTTGCCGATAGGTGCCAATGACCCCCTCCGGCCCCAACAAAATCTGGGTGTTGTAGCACTTATCTTGCTGTTTTTCGGCCATTCCTACTACCAGATATACCCGTAACTTTATAGCCAGACGAGCCAGCGCCTGCACCGCGGGACTTTCTGGTGTTTGGGCCTGAGCCGCACCCGCGAGATAACCGGTCAGGGATAACTCCGGGAACACGATAAGCTCACTGTCTTGCTGTAACACCGCCTCTTCTGTCAGGGCGGTAATTGCTGCCAAATTGTCCTCCAGCCGTTCTGTTGGGGAGAACTGCGCTACCGTGATCCGGCTCTGCTTACCGGGCGGCAACGGCCGTTGCCCGTAAAGCCCAAAGAAATCCTGTGGGTTCCACAAAAAACTGTCACTTAATAGCGCGTGATAATAGTCAGGGCGGCGCTGCTCAAACACTAACTCGCCTAACACTTGACGCTGACGGCTACGGCTGATGTCAATTTCGGCATAAGCAATTCCATCGCCGCCATCCACCACCGCAGCAATGTTGCCATCAGGCTCAATGATGCAACTGCCACCGCTAAATTGCACGCCGCGCTCTAATCCCCAGCGGTTGCTTTCCAACAGATAGCAGCCATTTTCCATGGCCCGGCTGATCCAGTAAGGGGCCGGAGTGCGCTCTGCCAGCCAGTTGCTGATATGGCAAATGACATCAACACCATCCAGTGCCAGCAGACGGGCCGTTTCGGGAAAATGAATATCCATACACACCAGCATGCCAATACGTCCCAGCGCTGTATCAAACACTTGATGCCCGACGTCACCCGCAGCAGCCCATTTAGGCTCTGAAATATAGGGGTGGCTTTTGCGATGGCAGCCAATCACCCCCTGTGGCCCGATGAGTACCGCACTGTTGTAATACAGCGCTGTTTGCGGATCCACTTCTGGCATCCCTAAGACGATATAGCATTGATAGCGCTGTGCCAGTTGCGCAAAGCGGGCGGTGCTCTCACCGGGGACGGTTTCGACCATGGGCGCAATCTCTTGTCGATCAAACCAACAGTAACCGGTGGTCGCCATTTCTGGCGTGGTAATCAGACGAGCACCTTTCTGTGCCGCCTGTTCTACCAATGCCAGTAACTGACGCACATTCGCTTCTTTGGCAAACATTAAGGGTTCAAATTGAATTGTGGCTGCAAGAAAAGGCGTTATCGACATGATTATCCTCATAAATAATAAGTTTTAGGTTCGGCATATAGCGGCAATTAAACTCAATTCTTCCGGCTATTAGCAGCAGCTGGGGTGGTCCAAGAGAAAATATCGTTGGCCTGAATCAATGCACACGAGATCTCTTCGACGGTAATGCGCTTATCCATGGCCTGATGGCGCAGGATGTCGTAAGCCTGCTCTTCACCAATGCTGTGCATCCGCATCAGGATGGCTTTGGCCTCACTGACCTGGCGAACCCCGAGCACTTTCTTCTCCAGCCGTTCGATTCGATCACTCATCTGCCGCTGCTGTTGGGCATGGTGTAAAGCAAACACCATGGCTGACAATAAGCCTGAGGCACGAATGGGAGTGGTTATCGAGGTGCCCGCGCCCATATTGAGTGCTTGATCAATAAACGTCGGATTTTCATAGGTAATAACTGCTATCAGGGCATGTTTGTTAGGGTTGAGCCATGACACATCTGGTTCCGGGTTATCTGACTGTAATGCATAGAAAATCAGATCCGTATCGGCGGGGAGTTGCTCAGGGGTAGGCCAGAAAGCCTGAACCTTAAACCCCATTCGGCGTAAATGATTGGTGAGGGTGGCACCGTCTTCGTCGTCGGGATGTAACACCACACAACGGATCCCACGACTGAGTAATAGGGCGGTCGCACTGATTCTGCTATCGCTAGGTCGCATGTGGATACCCCACTGTCGTTAACTTCGTGACCCAATCGCCCTGAATCTGATTGGTCATATAGGGGTCGGGTTCGACGATACGGCGAGACTCCTGCACGATGGTAAATTGCCCATGCTCATTCGCCATACCAATGCGTGGATACAGTCCGGTATGTTGATTCAGTGGGTCAATACGAATGCGGCCTTGAGGGGCATCAAATTGGCTCCCACGCAGTGCGGCAGACAGCGGGAAGATATGGTCGCTGCCGCATTCTGCCATGGCTTTGGCAAACAGATGTACCTGGCTGTAAGTGGCTTCCCAATTCATGTCGGTGGTGAGTCCCGGCCCAAATTGTTGATGGAATTGTTTAAGTGCTGATTGATTTGCTTTGGTGCTAATGCTTTGGAAATAGGGGGCTGAACTGAAATGGCCCTGTGCCACTTGTGCCCCCATAATGGCAATCTCGGTTTCTGATGTATTCAGACTGCCAATTGGCATGCGGCCAGGATCCAGCCCCGCAGCCTGATAAGCCTGATACAAAAAGGGGACTGTTTGACCTACCACGGTACTGAAGATGAAGTCGGGCTGCTTTTTGGTTATCTCCTCAATGATGGGCAGAAACGCCTCATAAGGTGCATTCAGATCTAAATAGCGTTCGCCAATGACCGCGCCATCGTGGCGTTGCAGAATTAACTCCTGCATGTTGCGATTACATTCATAAGGGTAAATATAACGGGAGCCAATCAAATAAACCCGCGCGCCAAACTGCCCGGTGAGATAGTCCGCCAGTTGTACACAGTTTTGATTAGGTGCCGCGCCGCCGTAAAAGATATTCTCCGAAAACTCAAAGCCTTCATACAGTTGCGAGTAGAACAGCAGCCGACGGTACTTTTCGACGACGGGTGACATGGCTTTACGGCTACTGGAGGTGTAGCCGCCAAAAATCACATTAACCTCATGTTCGACGATCAATTGTTCGGCCAAGGCACGGAACTGCGTATCGTCAGATTGTGGGTCAAAATGAATCGCATTCAGTGGCCTGCCGTTGATGCCGCCATTTTGGTTAATTTCGGCAATAGCCTGTGTTGCTCCCCGCCATTGCGACAGCTCTTGTGCCGCCGTCACACCGCTGAAGGAGTACAGTAAGCCAATGTTGACCGGTGTATCTGAACTCATAGGCACCTGCTTATCCAAACTCGATGAATACCCGTCATACTTCAAGCTGCAGGGGATTGGCTGCCCTCGTTACTCGGCCCGTCCATGGGCCTCGCCTCTGCGAGGCCGCTGCAAACAGCGTTCAAATCGGTTCCTGGCTGATTTGCCACTCACTTGCCGCCTTCCTGCAACTCGAATTATTTAGGGTCTAGAATTTTTACTGTGCTAGCTGTTTTTACTGCGCTAAAAGTTCTTTGTTAAGCATCGCGCCGACGGTGTATTTCGGGTCGACCATGTTGCCCAGCCGCACTTTGCCGCATTGGCTCAGTAACATGTAGGCATCCCACTGCTCGAAGCCAAAATCGGCCACCAGCCAGTAAATCAGGTCGCGATAAGCAATGCGGGTGGCATCCTCTAACGGGCGCGCACTGCCGATACTCATGATGGTTTCGGCGTTCTCCATTCGTGGCCAGGAGAGTTGCCAGTTCTTAATCAAATCCACTTTGATAGTGGTGATTGAGGCGAACTCCACCGCGGTGCCGCAAATCTCCCCATCCCCCTGACAGGCATGAGCATCACCAATAAACAGGCGTCCTCCGGGGGCGCGCACCGGCAGATAAGTAATGCTCCCCGGCCCGATATCCGGGACATCCATATTCCCGCCGTGATTATCCGGCGTGAGTGAATTGATTGAGTCAATTTCTGGCGACACACTTAGGGTGCCAATGTGAGGTTTATAGGGCAGGGTATGGCGCTCGCTCCAGTAGACTTTTTCGCTGTCGAGCTTAATCATGCGCACTTTTTCTGGCAGTGGGTCATTGAGCATGGCGGTTAGATCTGTTCCGGTCAGCCCGCCAAAATGGGGGATCATGGCACAGATGCCGCGCGGGTTAACGCCACGCGGCAACATGGATTCGATATAAACTGCAATCACATCCCCTTTCTCGGCACCATTGACCATGATCGGGCCATTTTGCGGGTTGAGAAAGGGCATTTTGAGCAGTTGGCTCGGAATATCTTGCTCTGAGCTAATGGCACCCTCAAAGGCATCGCGGGTATCGACAATCACCCGATCACCAGGCTCAATGGTCAGCACCGGTGTTGAGTAGGGGCCGATGGTATAGTGAAATTCTTTTTGCATCTCTTCGGTCAGATGATGGGTCACCGGTTTACGTCCAGCACCGACACCGCGTTTGACCATGATTGATTCTTCCAGCCATTTCATTAGCAATTCTCCACGTAATAAGGGCATCCGGTTACAAAGCCAGATGACGGCGCATTAAAAGATCATCAGAAAGTTGTTGTTGGGTCAGGTTTTCTACTATTTGGCCTTTGTCCATCACCGCGCACCGTTGTGCGGCCCGCTGGATCATCGCGATATCCTGTTCAACCAGAATCACCGCCACATGCAGTTCGCGGGCAATGCGCACCAGGGTATCGGCAATGATATTGACGATAGAGGGCTGAACACCTTCCGAGGGTTCATCCAACAGTAATACTTTGGGTGAGCCGACCAAGGCTCTGGCGATAGCCAATTGTTGTTGCTCGCCGCCACTCATGGTGCCGGCTTTTTGTTTGAGTCTTTGGCGCAAGATGGGGAAGTAATCCAGCACCCGCTCCAGCAAGTCTTTAGCAAACTCACGGTGTTCTCGTACAAACTGCATGCCGACTTGCAGGTTCTCCGCCACCGTCAGACCAGCAAACACTTCACGTCCTTGCGGGACGTAACCCATCCCCAAGCGGGCACGGCGCTGCGGTGAGGCTAGGGTGATGTCAGTCTCGCCCAACAAAATGCTGCCTTGTTTCGTCGGTACCGCGCCAATTAAAGTGCGCATCAGTGTGGTTTTCCCCACCCCATTGCGGCCAATCAAACCTAAGACTTCTGCGGCGTGCAGTTGCAGTGTTACGCCATTAAGTACTTGCCCACCGCCATAACCGCCGGTCAGCCCCTCTATTTGCAACACCACGTTATTCATACCGCTTTCCCCAAATAGATATCTGCCACATCCTCACGGGCCAACACGTCGGCGGCATTGCCGTCAGCAAAAACCTGCCCGCCATGGAGGACCGTGACTTGTGAGGCAATCTGGCGCACGAATGTCATGTCGTGTTCCACTACCATCAGCGTCAGACCATCACTCTGCATCTGCTTAATCAGCTCGCCAGTGAGATAGGTTTCATCAATAGATAAGCCCGCCACCGGCTCATCAAGCATTAGCAACGTCGGTTGCAGCGACACAGCCATCGCAATTTCCAGCCACTGTTTTTTGCCGTGAGACAAGTTACCGGCCAACTGATGGTATTCAGCGCTGAGCTTAAAGCGCTCGAGTAGCTCATCGACACTGACCGCTTGTGAGCGAACCTCTGGGCGTAAGTGGCTGAGTGATAATTGCAAATGTTGCTCAACGGTCAATTCAGGGAAAATACCGGGGATCTGAAACTTAATGCTCATGCCCATCCTGATGCGCTGAAACGGTGCTAAAGTATTCAGCCGACGATTGAAGAAACGGATATCCCCATCACTTGGCGTATGTTCACCCGTCAGTAATTTGAAAAAGGTACTTTTACCGGCGCCATTCGGGCCAATGACACAGCGCACTTCACCGCGACGTATTTGCAAATCGACCTTATTGATAACCTGAATGCCACCGAAGCGCTTACTCAGCCCACGGGTTTCGAGGATCAAATCCTGTGATACCTGATTCATAGCGATTCCCCTTTCTTCTGACGTGCGGCAGATAAGCGGGTGATTTTCTCTGCCAGCCAAGGTAATAGGCCATTAGGGGCGGCCAGCACTACAAACAGCAAAATGGCACCCAGCAAAATCATGGCGTATTCGCTGCCATAGATAGCCAACCATTGGGATAACCACACCAGCAGGGCAGTGATGACCACCGTGCCGAAAATGTTTTTACGCCCAGCGGTCGCTACCCAGATAACCGGCATCGCGGCGGCGGTTAGCCCCATGGAAGAGGGGGTAATGTAAGAACCCCACAGGGTATAAAGTGCGCCGGATAACCCGGAGAGCACGCCACCCAGCACGAACACCAGTAATTGATAGCGGCGGATATCAATACCGAGCATTTCTGCCCGACGTGGGTTCTCACGGATAGAGGCCAGTGTCAGGCCAAAATCGGAGCGCAATAAGCGCCGAACAGCCCAATAAACCCCCGCGAGCAGCACGATAATCAGGTAGTAGAACGCATTGCCTTCCAGTGTCAGTAATTCGCCGCCAAACCACGGTAGGGAGAGTGGCGGCATACCTGACATACCATTAAACCCATTCAGTCGCGCGCTGCCGATAGCCCATTGCGGGCCAGCGGTCTGGGACATAAAGGTTTCCAATACCAGCGTGAAAGAGAGCGTCACAATGCCGATAAAAATACCGGTCACCCCGCCGTAAAACATCAGATAACCCAGTGCCGCCGCCACGGTGGCAGCCACTAGCAGTGCCATGACCAGACCCGACCAGGTGGAGAGTACCCCATCGCCAAAATTCAGCGTCATCACGCCATAGGTGTAACCGGCAAGGCCAAAGAAGGCGGTCTGCCCGAAAGATAAAATGCCGCCATGCCCCCACATTGCGGCCAATCCGATGGCACAGAAGGTCCAGAGTAGGAAGTAGGAGAAGTCGCCTATCATGGCGCTATCGACCACTAACGGCAGCGCGAGTGCGCCGGCCAGAATTAACAGTGCCGCCAGCCGAGTGGTGGACGGCGTGCGTTGCTTCACCGTCGATAAATTAACAGAGGTCATTGTCACATTAGGCTCCTAGCGGTTACGGGTAAACAGGCTGCCAATACCGTTAGGCAGTAAGCGGATAACCAAGACAGCGGTGACCAGTAAGCCAATTTGCCCCGCCAGTTGCCCATACCAGGAGTTCAGCCCGGTTTGTATCGCACCTAAGGCAATTGCTGCAGGAATGGTGCCAACAAGTACATTGGCGCCACCGACCACTACCGAAACAAAGGCTTGAACAATAAAGCTGCTGCCCATGGTGGGTACGGCGGTTAGCGTCGGGGCATAAATGGCACCTGCGAGCCCCGCCAGCCCTGCGCCCAGCGCGAATGTCAGGGTATAAATACGATCAGTTTCTAACCCCAGGCAGGAGGCCATGCGGGCGTTTTGAATGGTAGCTCTGGCACAGACGCCGTAATTGGTGTGGAAGAACAACCAATAGAGCACCATTAATATGGCAATGGCGAAAAAGGGCAGTAATGCGCGGTAAGTGGCAAACGAGTATTCGCCAAGGGTGAAAGAGCCGAAAGGCGTAGACAATCCCTCCAGTGATGGACCGGCGATCAGCAACATACTTTGCTGCACAATCAGGCTGATAGCCCACGTCGCCACCACCGAATCATACAAACGGCCATAGAGATGGCGCACCACAAGGCGCTCGACCACCCCGCCGAAGAACGCCGCCGCTAAGGTACCGGCGAGCATGGCAAAAGGCAGTGGCAAGCCTGCTTTGTTCATCAGGATGGTGACATAAGCACCACACATAATGAATTCGCCATGTGCCAGATTTATCACGCCCATCATGCCAAAAATAACCGCCAGCCCCAGTGCTGCCAGCACCAGATAGGCGAAGTTATCGCCAAACTGATAAATCACCGAATAGAGAAAGGATAGCGTTAACATCGTTTGGCAATCCCTGGTGTCCTGATTGACACTATTGAAAATGGATAACACAGGGAAGCCCGCTCAAGCGGTGACTTCCCTATAAAATAGCCCGTTCAAACTGCTGACAAAGTCAAATGAAGGGGAAACGTGCCGTTGGGGTCGCTCTTAGTTTCAAATACAAGTGCGTAAGCCACCGGAGCGCCCCGAGGTGTGGTCACCCCTTCACTCACCAAGCTATCAATAGCTTTGTCATTAGCGTGGTTTAGGCCTTTTTCGGCGGAGATGATGGCGTGTATTGGCTGTTATCCGGTTTCACCGGCAAGTTACAACCGGCTTCACCCAACCAATACGGTTTGATATCGGCCCACACTTTCGGGATCTCGATTGAGTGGTCATCTTTGACATGAGCCAGATAGATGGTGTGGCTCAAATGATGGCTTTTCGGATCGATACAGACTTTTCCTGAAGGGCCATCGGTACAGATATCACCACTTTCCAGTGATTTACGCACTGCGTCCATATCGGTGCTGCCCGCTTTTTCTACCGCCGCTTTGTACAGATAAACTGCGTCGTAGGCATTGGCCGCTTCCTGATTGATGTACGGTTCATTCGGGAATTTGGCGTGGAAACGCTGTTTGAAATCATTACTGGCGGGGCTATCCACCTCTTCAATGTAGTTAGCCGTGATATACATATCTTTCAGTGCCGGGGCTTTAAAGCGTTTGTGTTCATAAGCCTGGCCGACGTTAACTGAACTCCCCATCGGCAAGTTCAATTTTGCTGCGGCTTGTTGCTCGTAATAAGAAGATTGGTTCGCCCCGACCAGCAAAGTCATCACGAAATCAGGTTTGGCTTTCTGGATGTTCTGAATGGTTTGACCAAATTGCGAAACACTCAGCGGGATAAACTCCTCACCCACCATGGTGCCGCCATTCTCTTCCACAATTTTGCGCACCCATTCAGCCGAGATTTGCCCGAAGTTATAGTCGGCAGCAATGGTGTAAACTTTTTTGCCGTACTTCTCCATCATCCACGGGATCAGGGTTGAGAACTGCTGTTCAGGCACGGCGCCGGTGACGAAAACATTGGAGTCACACACGCCGCCTTCATACTGATTGTTATACCAATAGAGCTACTTTTCACGATCCATTATCGGGCGGATAGCTTCGCGTGAGGCACTGGAAAACGCCCCGAATATCACATCTACTTTGTCATTTTTAATTAAGCGGCGAGCCATTTGTTGAAAGCGGGTGTTATCGGATTGCGTATCGTATTTGACCAACTCGATTGGGCGTCCGAGTATGCCGCCTTTGGCATTGATTTCTTCTACTGCCAGTTCTGTGGCATGAATTTTGGGAATAACCGGCAAAGCAAAGTTACCGGAGCATCTTCCAATAAACCAATTTTCACCGGTTTTTCTGCCGCGATCGTCATACCTGAGTAGGTCACGGCAAATGCAGTTGCCAGCGCGATTGAGAGCGCAGCGTAATGACATTTTATTCTTGACCGTTTTATTCTGGACATAAGTACCCCTGATATTGGTTAAAAAAGTGGGTCTGAAAAAAAGCCAAAAAAAAAGCCCGGCAAAGTCAGATGACATTGCGAGGGCTCTATTGCCATAACCACAAGCCGACAACGTTGGCGTTCTTGCGGAGAAGTCAGGGTCACTATAAAAAGTAATCAGAGTTATTGTCAACGAAGAATTTTCAATAAAAATCAAATAGTAAAATTGAAATTCGTTGCACTAAATCAGGGCTTTACGTTGCACGTAAATGGTTCATTCGTTTGGGGCTGGTGGTCGGCGCTAACTGTGGATGATGAAAAGCAAAATGGCGAGATTATCCATGCAGAGCATAGCGAAGAGAATGGCGGAGGTTAATAAATTGCACCAGTGGGGTGCTTAAAAACTATTCGAAATTTTATCTGCTTTTTATCTGTAAATTTTTTATTTGTAATAAATCCAACCTCGGCGAAACCACCGAGGTTGGATTTTAATGTTAACCGCAGCGGTTACATCTTGATGCCTGGATCTGTTGGAAGAAATCATTACCTTTATCATCTACCAAGATAAAGGCTGGGAAGTCTTCCACTTCAATTTTCCAGATGGCTTCCATACCCAGTTCAGGATATTCCACACACTCCAGACTCTTAATGCTGTTTTGTGCCAATACTGCGGCTGGGCCGCCAATGCTGCCCAAATAGAAGCCGCCATGTTTGTGACAGGCATCGGTCACTTGCTGGCTACGGTTGCCTTTTGCCAGCATGATCATGCTGCCGCCGTGGGATTGCAGGAGGTCCACGTAGGAATCCATGCGGCCCGCGGTGGTTGGCCCGAGGGAACCTGATGCATAACCTTCCGGTGTTTTGGCCGGCCCGGCGTAGTAGATCGGATGATCTTTAATGTATTGCGGCAAACCTTCACCGTTATCCAGCCGTTCTTTTAATTTGGCATGGGCAATATCACGGCCAACAATAATCGTCCCACTCAGTGACAGGCGGGTTGATACCGGATACTGAGACAGCTCTTTTAAGATATCGGCCATTGGGCGGTTAAGGTCGATTTTAACCACTTTGCCTTCGGTGCTCTGGCGCAAATGCTCAGGAATATATTTCCCTGGGTTTTGCTCTAGCCTTTCCAGCCAAATCCCTTTGCGGTTAATCTTGCCTTTAATATTACGGTCGGCAGAGCAGGAGACCCCCATCCCGACAGGGCAGGATGCACCATGACGCGGCAAACGCACCACCCGCACATCATGAGCAAAGTATTTGCCGCCGAACTGCGCGCCTAAACCTAAGTCCTGTGCCGCTTCCAGTAGCTCTTGTTCCAGCGCGGTATCACGGAAAGCTTGCCCGTGCTCATTCCCTTCAGTCGGCAGACCATCATAATATTTGGTTGAGGCTAACTTGACGGTCTTGAGGGTACTTTCAGCCGACGTCCCACCAATCACAAAGGCGATATGGTATGGCGGGCAGGCCGCGGTACCCAAGGTGCGCATTTTCTCGACCAGATACTCTTTCAGCTTGCCCGGAGACAGCAGCGCCTTGGTTTCCTGATACAGATAGGTCTTGTTGGCTGAACCGCCACCTTTGGTGACGAACAGGAATTTGTAGTCCTCGCCTTCAGTGCTGTACAGGTCAATTTGTGCTGGCAGGTTGGTGCCGGTGTTCACTTCTTGGTACATATCCAGCGCCGCGTTTTGCGAGTAGCGCAGGTTATCTTCAATAAAGGTGTTATACACGCCGCGTGACAGGGCTTCTGCGTCATTGCCACCGGTCCAAACACGTTGGCCTTTTTTGCCGACGATAATTGCGGTGCCGGTATCCTGACAGGTCGGTAAAATCCCTTTGGCGGAAATTTCCGAATTACGCAGGAATTGCAGAGCAACATATTGGTCATTTTCGCTCGCTTCTGGGTCATCCAAAATAGCGGCAACTTGCTTTTGGTGAGCGGGGCGTAGCAGGAATGAGGCGTCGTGGAAAGCGTGTTGGGCGAGGAGGGTCAGGGCTTCTGGCTCGACTTTTAGCATGTCGTGGCCTTCAAACTGGGTAACCGAGACGTGATTATTACTGACAAGGTAATACTCAGTATCATCTTCCTTTAACGGGAAGGGATCCTGATAGTGGAACGGTTTGTTTGACATATTTTTCTCACATTCAACATCAGTTAGCGAAAGCGTTCGATAACAGAAACAATCGTTAGTAATCGATAGAAGAACCAAGCCGATATTTTTTAGTATGACTTTAACAAGAATTTTACTATAGATTGTCAGTGCGAGGCGACGGCTCCACCCTCTTTATAACGGGTGGATCTCATTTTCCGCACTTATCGGTGGTTCTGGCAGGATGATGTTATTGTGTTTTTTACTAAATTCTGCCTGTGATGCCGCTACATGACTCTGCTTAACGCCTCGGCAATGCACTTAAATTTGTCAAAACGCGCTCTCAATATCCGGTGTTTTTCAGCATTGGGTAACCACTACACCGATAGTGAATGGTTTATTGGCTTTTTGTGGCACTTTACTGTCATCCGCCCAAGCGGCATGGGAAGCTATTAATGTGGTTATTAAGCAGGGTAAGATTAACTTTTTCATTATTAAATCCTCTGAAAGAACAATTTTAGAAAGCATCAAGACGTCCTGCTTTGTATATATAAAGAGAGAAAGCAAAGCAGCTTGGCTTATTCTTATTGTGTGACTGTTTCACTGGTGTTGACGCTATTATTCTGATGAATAATTTTGTTATTTATCTGATTCA
>NZ_JAZGQA010000109.1:0-15574 GCF_048593855.1 Yersinia sp. 2542 StPb PI | reverse complement strand
TGGGGCTATAGCTCAGCTGGGAGAGCGCTTGCATGGCATGCAAGAGGTCGACGGTTCGATCCCGTCTAGCTCCACCACTCTTTAAAAAACCGGCTTATGGCCGGTTTTTTGCTTTCTCGCGTAAGCCTCCCTCACTCTTTGTCATTTATCTCTGTTATCCTGCGAACTAATCAAAGGTATTGATTACGGTGGAAATAGGCATGAATCAGCAGCAACAAATCATTCAATGGCTACAGGCTGACCCTCATCGTATGCAGGCTTTGTCGATTGCCCGAGAGCTCGGGTTAAAGCAGTGGTGTCTGGCGGCAGGATTTGTGCGTAATCTGGTGTGGGATCAATTGCACGGGTACCCGTTAGCGACCGCACTCAATGACATCGATTTAGTCTATTTCGATAAGCAACATGCCCACGAGCAGCATGACTTACAGCGAGAAGCGCAGCTCCAGCAAAAAAGTGCGGCTCAGCATCTCTCCTTCCCCTGGTCAGTAAAAAATCAAGCCAGAATGCACCTGCATAGGGGTCGCCAACCTTATACCAGTACCGACGATGCCATTAGCTACTGGGTTGAAGTAGAAACAGCAATCGGTGCCAGGCTCAATGCAAGCGGCGATATTGAGCTGGTGGCTCCACTGGGTTTGGACGCACTGTTTACCCGAACGATCACCTTGAACCCGAAAAACGGTGAGGTCGATACCTACTACCAACGGGTAAATAGCAAAGGTTGGCTGCAACATTGGCCTGAACTGCGTTTGGTAATTTAACGTTTCAGAACCGTATGGCGGCGTTTAAAAAACAACCAAGTGATAAGCAAGTGATAAGATTGTGTAAAGTAGCCCTCAAAAGTTAAAGGTTAATATCCTCCCGTCGATAAGCATTACTCCATCCAGGTTTTACTAAGGAATAATGATGTCGAATACTATCTCTGCAGCATCCGTGTCAGTGAGCAGCAGTAGCTCTTCTGACAACAGTGCGGCGGCACAAATTAAATCCATTAATCAGCAGATCCAAAAACTGACCGAAAAATTAAGTACCTTAAAAGATTCTGGTTTGACTGCGGATGAATTGCAAAAGCAGCAGCAACAGATTCAGAGTCAAATTGCAGCGCTGCAAGCTGAGCTTGCCCGTATTCAGGCCAAGGAAGCGGATAAAACCAAAGAAGGTGACAACAATGCGGCAACTGCGCCCGCCGGTGATGGAGTAAACCGCCCTTCCGCACAGAACCAGATTGACGTTTATATTTAATAACATTGATGTTCGGTTAAACAGTGATAGGGCGATGGCAACATAACGGCTATCGCCCTGTTTTAGAAAGTAAAATCAACCACGCTTGAGGGGTTTTACCAAACTATCCAATCCCTCGATTTTAATGGTCAGCGTCAGCTCCATCAACATACCTAACTTGCCTGGTGGGAATTCCCCTTTGCGGGCGAACCAGAGCAGGTACTCTTCAGGTAAGTCGATTAATACCCGCCCTTGGTATTTACCAAACGGCATCCGGGTATTGGCAATCTCAATCAAATTCTCTTTTTCCATACAGCCCTCTGGCGTTACCACTATTCACCCAGCAGACGAATCATTTCCGCTTCATCAATGACTGTAATCCCAAGCTCCTGCGCTTTCGCCAGTTTTGAGCCAGCCGCCTCACCAGCAATAACCAGATCCGTTTTTTTGGAAACACTGCCACTCACTTTGGCACCTAAAGCAGCCAGACGATCTTTCGCTTCGTCCCGTGAGAGAATGGTCAGTGACCCCGTCAACACCACGGTTTTCCCAGCAAAGGGGCTATCAATCTCTGCAGCAATAATTTGCTGTGGCTCAGGCCAACTAATCACTTGCTCTAGCGCCTCGATCACTTTCTGATTGTGTTCTTCACCGAGGAAATTCCGCACGTGCCTGGCTACCACTTCCCCGACATCTGGCACACTTTTTAATGCATCGATATCTGCCGCGCGCAAATTAGTCAGATTGCGAAAATGAGCTGCTAAATTAGCCGCTGTCGCCTCCCCAACTTCACGGATACCCAAAGCATACAGGAAGCGGGCAAACGTCGTTTGCTTCGCCTTTTCTAGCGCCGCAATCAGATTTTGTGCCGATTTTGGCCCCATCCGATCTAAACCGGTCAGTTTGCCTGCGGTCAGCTCAAATAGATCCGCTGGGTTCTCGACATACTGTTTCTCTACCAGTTGTTCGATAATCTTGTCACCCATCCCGTCCACATCCAACGCCCGGCGCGAGACAAAGTGCTTCAACGCCTCTTTACGCTGTGCTGCGCAGAACAGACCACCGGTGCAGCGGGCAACCGCCTCGCCTTCTACCCGCTCGATATCAGAACCACATACCGGGCAGTGCTCCGGGAAAACTATCTCTTTGGCATCCTGCGGGCGTTGTTCCATCACCACACCAACCACTTGCGGGATCACATCTCCAGCGCGGCGAATAATAACGGTATCACCAATGCGTATACCAAGACGCTCAATTTCATCGGCGTTATGCAGTGTCGCATTACTGACAACCACACCCGCCACCTGCACCGGTTCCAGACGTGCGACCGGGGTGATAGCACCAGTGCGCCCCACCTGAAACTCCACGTCGCGAACTTGGGTTATCTGTTCCTGCGCTTGAAATTTAAACGCCGTAGCCCAACGGGGAGCGCGTGCTACAAATCCCAATCTTTCTTGCAAATCGAGTGAATCAACCTTGATAACCACGCCATCAATATCAAACCCCAAACTGGCACGGTCCTGCTCTACCTGACGATAGAAGGCAATTACCTCATCACTACCGGTGCATAACTTCACTCGATTACTGACCGGCAGACCCCAGGCTTTAAATTGCATCAGGCGCTGAATATGACTGCGCGCAAGCTCACCGCCGTCGAGTAAACCCACACCATAACAGAAGAACATTAATGGCCGTTTGGCTGTGATGCGGGGGTCGAGCTGACGTAACGATCCGGCAGCAGCATTGCGTGGATTGGCAAAAATTTTACCGCCTTTGCGACGCGCCTCTTCGTTAAGTTGCTCAAAACCGGCTTGTGGCATAAAGACTTCACCGCGAACTTCCACCCGATGCGGGATATTCTCCCCATGCAGGCGCAGTGGAATGGCACGGATGGTACGCACATTCGCGGTAATATTTTCACCCGTGGTACCGTCACCACGGGTAGCTGCTCTAACTAACTCACCATTCTCATACAATAGGCTGACCGCCAGGCCATCGAGCTTCAGCTCACAGCAGAAGGTCAACGGTTCAGCGGTTTTCAGCCGGTCATGCACCCGTTTGTCAAAAGCCAGGTAACTCTCTTCATCGAAAACGTTATCAAGAGATAACATCGGCACTTCGTGTCTAACCTGTTCAAATGCATCAAGCGGCGCGGCACCAACCCGCTGTGTCGGTGAATCATGAGTAATCAGTTCAGGATGTTGTGCTTCCAGGGAACGTAATTGCTGCATCAAACGGTCATATTCAGCATCAGGGATCTCAGGGGCATCCAACACATGATAAAGATGTTCGTGATGGCGCAATGAGGTTCTTAGTTGATTAATTTGCTGAATTATCGATTCCATGGCTCACCATCAAAGATAAAAAACCCCCGGCATGCGGGGGTTCGGGTTAATTCGATTCATTGCGAGGTAACGTTATCAGGCGCTAGCGTTTGCATCCAGCACTTCACGGATACGCGCCTTATACGTTTCCAGCTTCTGCGGGGTCATCATGCGGCGATCATCATCCAACACTACACCACCGACATCATCAGCAATGCGTTGGGCTGATTGCAGCATTAATTTAAAGTTCTGATTGGCATCGCCATAAGACGGCACCATCATAAACATTGA
The DNA here is from genome assembly GCF_048593855.1 of Yersinia sp. 2542 StPb PI. Taxonomy (NCBI): domain Bacteria; kingdom Pseudomonadati; phylum Pseudomonadota; class Gammaproteobacteria; order Enterobacterales; family Yersiniaceae; genus Yersinia; species Yersinia sp. 2542 StPb PI. Next base: position 11,738 of record NZ_JAZGQA010000109.1, on the reverse strand, counting down.
GACACCCGGCGTTGAAAAATCAGACATGGTATCAGGATCGAAAGAACCCGGTTTTACCATATTCGCCAAACTGAATAATACTGGGCCACTGCCTGCCGGGCTAAGATGACGATGGAAAATACCCATCTCACCAAACTGGAAACCAGACTGAAGAACACTCTGTAGCAGCAACTCGCCGCCAAGAGCGCCACCATGATGCGCAGCAACATGCAGCACCAAAACGGTCTCTTTCAGTTTCTGTGGTTTCACCTCTGCTGTCGGAGCGACAGGCTCTGGTTGTGATTCCACATGTTGTGGTGCCACACGAGGTGCAGGTTCTGCCACATGCTGTGGCTCTGCGTGTCGCGGTTGCGAATACGACTCTTCAACCGATCCAAGCAAAGGATCACGCGGTGATGCATGCGGTGGTTGCTCAGCCGATAGCCCACCCAAAAGAGGGTCGTCATAGTCTGTTGGCACTGAAGCAAAAGGCTTGTGACGAGGTTCCGTCTTGACCTGAGCCGGTTTGGTATCAGTATGCTGAATAACCGGCATGTCTTCGTCGTCGTCATCAATATGACTAAACGAAGGCTTCTCCTGTGGATGAGCAGTGCGGACGCGCACTTCTCCTACCCCTTCATCGAGACTCTCGATCGGGGTTTCAACACGTTCTTGTTTCGGACGTTTAACTGGGCGATCGCGAAAAAGTGAAGAGCGTTCTTTACGGCTGGTCCATAAACCATGCAATAACAACGCTATTATGGCGATCGCGCCAACAACGATTAATATCAGACGCAAATCCTGCATCATTACTATCTCTGTTGTTCCAATACATTGCCACCGCGGCAAACATTCACCCTTTAACTCTATTTGCCAACGAACACAAGTGCAAGTCCGTGCTCAATTTTCTTCGAAGAAAGATGATTATGCTAGATGTTTCGCTCGTTTTTTGCACAATATGTGACTATGCAGTGGGAAATCATACCGATATGATACGTGGGTCAATAGACTTACAGAGAACTGAATGGCATGGCGTATACGCAAAAAGCGGTAAAAAAGGTGAGTGGTGTCCATTATTTTGCCCAAGGATGGCAATTAATTTCCCGTCCGGGTATCCGGCGATTTGTTATTTTGCCCTTACTGGTAAATATTCTGCTGATGGGGGGCGCTTTCTGGTGGTTATTCAACCGTATAGGTGATTGGGTTCCACAATTGATGAGCCATGTTCCCGACTGGTTACAGTGGCTGAGTTATTTGTTGTGGCCAGTAATGGTTATCTCGGTGCTACTGGTATTCAGTTACCTGTTCAGTACCCTGGCCAATATTATCGCAGCCCCCTTTAGCGGCTTGCTGGCTGAGCAACTGGAGGCCAGTCTGACGGGTAAACCACTGCCAGACACCGGTATATGGGGAATAGTTAAAGATTTGCCCCGCATCATGGCGCGCGAGTGGCAAAAACTGGCTTACTACCTGCCCCGGGCATTAGGGCTACTGCTGCTCTACTTTATCCCTGGCATTGGTCAGACCGTTGCGCCGGTATTGTGGTTCTTATTCAGTGCCTGGATGCTATCAATTCAATATTGCGATTATCCCTTTGATAACCATAAGGTGAGTTTCCAGCAGATGCGCAGTGCATTGCGACAGAATAAAGTCGATAACTTGCAATTTGGTGCACTGGTGAGTTTGTTTACTATGATCCCATTCCTTAATCTGGTGATTCTGCCGGTTGCCGTTTGCGGAGCCACCGCAATGTGGGTAGATCGTTACCGCGACCAGTTTACTCAACCACCTCGTTAATTTCCTCTGGGCGTGCCAGCCACGCCCTCATTGTTAAGATCAAAAGCTATTGGGATTAAAACTTATTTCCTAATAACATATCGATATACTAATTACTTACTTCCATAGCCATACTGTTAGCGTATGCTTTGAACGTTTCCTACATTTTCATAGAGTTAAAGGACGGGCTATGAGCAAGATATATGAAGACAACTCTTTAACAATCGGCCATACGCCGCTGGTTCGTCTGAACCGTATCGGTAACGGGCGCATTTTGGCGAAGGTTGAATCACGCAATCCAAGTTTCAGCGTTAAATGCCGTATCGGTTCCAATATGATTTGGGATGCCGAAAAGCGCGGCATTCTGACCGCAGGCAAAGAGCTGGTAGAACCTACCAGCGGTAATACCGGCATTGCTTTGGCATTTGTTGCCGCCGCTCGCGGTTATAAATTAACCCTTACCATGCCAGAAACCATGAGCATTGAGCGCCGTAAGCTACTAAAAGCGCTCGGCGCTAATCTGGTCCTGACCGAAGGGGCCAAAGGGATGAAAGGAGCCATTGCTAAAGCGGAAGAGATTCAAGCAACTGACCCTGACCGTTACCTGATTTTGCAGCAATTCAGTAATCCAGCGAATCCGGAAATTCATGAACAAACCACCGGCCCGGAAATTTGGGAAGATACCGATGGTGAAGTGGACGTCTTTATCGCAGGTGTCGGTACCGGTGGTACCCTGACCGGTGTTAGCCGCTACATTAAAAATACCAAAGGCAAAGCTATTATCACTGTGGCGGTTGAACCGACTGACTCCCCGGTTATCACGCAAGCTTTGGCTGGACAGGAAATCAAACCCGGCCCACATAAAATCCAAGGTATCGGTGCTGGCTTTATTCCCGGCAACCTCGATCTGAGTTTGGTTGACCGCGTAGCGTTGGTAACCAATGATGAAGCTATCTCAATGGCTCGCCGTTTGATGGACGAAGAAGGTATTTTGGCCGGTATTTCTTCCGGTGCAGCAGTTGCGGCAGCAGTCAAACTTTCCGAAGAAGATGGCTTTACTGACAAAACAATTGTGGTTATTCTTCCCTCCTCGGGTGAGCGTTATTTAAGCACAGCTTTATTTGCAGATTTGTTCACTGAGCAAGAGCTGCAACAGTAGTCAGGCTGTCGCACTAAATGCTAAAAAAGCACCCTCATGGGTGCTTTTTTTGTGGCGCACTTCAAAGTTTTTACTACATAAAGATTGATTTTACCCTCTGGGTTTAGTATTTAACCGGTCAATTATTTTGATACGCGAAATTAATCGTATCTTGAGTGAATCTCTGGCTGAATCGATTTAACAATTATGCAATGCGACAAAAAATGTCATCACCGAACGTGGATTGAAGACATAACGCAAAGAGAGCATTATTCTTAGATACGACAGTGTCGATTTTAGACCTGAATTCAGGTTGCATCAGAAACTGTCTTTGTGACTTGCCGGTGGTTGAGGCATAGTCATGCGCAAGTCAGATGGTCTTGTTATACGCGCACCAATACAGGCTAAAGTTTGGGTTCTACACTAAACTTTAGCTCCACAACATAAATCCAATAAGTTGGGGAAATACAATGTTCCAGCAAGAAGTTACTATTACTGCACCAAATGGTCTGCATACCCGCCCGGCTGCCCAGTTCGTAAAAGAAGCAAAAGGCTTTGCGTCTGAAATTACTGTGATCTCTAACGGTAAAAGCGCCAGCGCCAAGAGCCTGTTTAAACTACAAACTCTGGGCCTGACCCAAGGTACTGTTGTTACGATCTCGGCTGTTGGTGAAGATGAGAAGAAAGCTGTTGAGCATCTGGTAAAACTGATGGCTGAGCTTGAGTAATCACGCACGCTTTTTTAGTTAACACCAGTCAAGAGTAAGGTAGGGTTATGATTTCAGGCATTTTAGTATCACCGGGTATCGCTTTTGGTAAAGCACTTTTGCTGAAAGAAGATGAGATTGTCATCAACCGGAAAAAGATCTCTGCTGACCAAGTGGAGCAGGAAGTCGAACGTTTCAAATCTGGGCGGGCCAAAGCGTCTGAGCAGTTAGAAGCGATTAAGACCAAAGCTGAAGCAAGCCTCGGCGAAGAGAAAGCTGCCATCTTCGAAGGGCATATCATGCTGTTGGAAGACGAAGAGCTTGAGCAGGAAATCATAGCCCTCATCAAAGATGAGCATGCCTCTGCTGATGCAGCCGCTTATTCAGTGATTGAAGGGCAGGCAAAAGCCCTGGAAGAACTGGATGACGAATACCTGAAAGAACGTGCGGCTGACGTGCGTGATATCGGTAAACGCCTGCTGAAGAACATTCTCGGTCTGACCATTGTTGATCTGAGTGCCATTCAGGATGAAGTTATTCTGGTTGCCACCGATTTGACGCCATCAGAAACCGCACAGCTTAATCTGGATAAAGTGTTAGGGTTTATCACCGATTTAGGTGGCCGTACCTCTCACACCTCGATTATGGCTCGTTCGTTGGAACTCCCTGCTATCGTCGGCACCTCCGATGTGACCAAACAAGTCCAGAATGGCGACTATTTGATCCTTGATGCAGTAAACAACAAAGTCTATTTAAACCCGACTGCCGATATTATTGAGCAGTTGAAAGCGGTGAATACTCAATACATCACCGAGAAAAATGATCTGGCCAAATTAAAAGACCTGCCTGCTATCACCCTTGATGGTCATCAGGTTGAAGTGGTTGCCAACATCGGTACTGTGCGTGATATCGCCGGTGCTGAACGTAATGGCGCTGAAGGTGTTGGTCTGTATCGTACCGAATTCCTGTTTATGGACCGCGATTCTTTGCCAACAGAAGAAGAGCAGTTCCAGGCATATAAAGCCGTTGCTGAAGCGATGGGCTCTCAGGCTGTTATCGTCCGTACCATGGACATCGGCGGCGATAAAGATTTGCCGTACATGAACCTGCCGAAAGAAGAGAACCCATTCCTGGGCTGGCGTGCTATCCGTATTGCTATGGATCGCAAAGAAATTCTGCACGCACAGCTGCGCGCAATCTTGCGAGCCTCAGCATTTGGCAAATTACGTATTATGTTCCCGATGATTATTTCGGTTGAAGAAGTACGTGAACTGAAAGCAGAACTTGAGCTGCTGAAAGGCCAATTACGTGAAGAAAACAAGGCCTTCGATGAAACTATCGAGGTCGGTGTAATGGTTGAAACACCTGCGGCGGCGGTTATCGCTCGCCATTTAGCTAAGGAAGTTGACTTCTTTAGTATTGGGACAAACGATCTAACTCAGTATACTCTGGCAGTAGATCGTGGCAATGAGCTGATTTCTCATCTCTATAATCCAATGTCGCCATCGGTATTGGGCCTGATCAAACAGGTTATTGATGCATCTCACGCTGAAGGTAAGTGGACCGGTATGTGCGGTGAACTTGCTGGTGATGAACGTGCTACACTGTTGCTATTGGGCATGGGGCTGGATGAGTTCAGCATGAGTGCGATTTCGATCCCACGCATCAAGAAAATTATCCGTAATACAAATTTCGAAGATGTGAAGGTGTTGGCAGAGCAGGCATTAGCTCAACCAACAGCGAAAGAATTGATGGATTTGATTACCACATTCATCGAAGAAAAAACACTCTGCTAATTCCACGATACTGGAACGCTGCCCAATATAAACTCTAAATAATTCGAGTTGCGGGAAGGCGGCAAGTGAGAGAGTCCCGATGAGCTTACTGTGTTGTAAGTGATTCGGGTGATTGAACGTAGCCAACGCACATGCAGCTTGAAGTATGACGAGTATAAATACTTAGGAGAAGATCATGGGTTTGTTCGATAAACTGAAATCATTGGTTTCAGATGATAAAAAAGACAGTGGTACTATTGAAATCGTTGCGCCATTGTCTGGTGAAATCGTCAACATTGAAGATGTTCCTGATGTTGTTTTTGCAGAGAAAATCGTTGGTGATGGTATTGCTATCAAGCCTTCAGGCAATAAAATGGTTGCTCCTGTTGATGGCACCATCGGTAAAATTTTCGAGACTAACCATGCTTTTTCTATCGAATCAGACAGCGGCATTGAGCTGTTCGTCCACTTCGGTATTGACACTGTTGAACTGAAAGGCGAAGGCTTCAAACGCATCGCTGAAGAAGGCCAGCGCGTCAAGAAAGGTGATGTGGTTATTGAGTTCAATCTGGCTCTGCTGGAAGAGAAAGCCAAGTCTACATTGACGCCGGTTGTTATCTCCAACATGGACGAGATCAAAGAACTGATTAAGCTGTCCGGTAGTGTCACCGTTGGTGAAACACCAATTATTCGTATCAAGAAGTAATCTCATACGAATAAAAAAACGGCGCCTAAGGGTGCCGTTTTTGTTTTCTGCTATTACCGTTACTGTCAAACTACTCTACTGCAAGCCAACGTGGAATCCGTAGTGTAATCACTAATCCCCCCTGCTCACCATTGCGTGCTTCAACCTGCCCGCTATGGGCCTGAATAACCTTACGCGTAATGGTCAATCCCAAGCCATAACCTTTGCCAGACATCGCTGACTTAACGCGCACAAAGGGGTCAAAAATACTGGATAACTTGCTCTCTTCAACGCCTGGTCCTTGGTCAGCAACCTGAATCTGATAACTCTTATCCACCAATGAAAGTGTCACTTTTACCTGTTGCCCATGAACGGAGAAACGCAGCGCATTGCGGACAATGTTATCAATAGCCCGTCGCATCAATTCAGCATTACCTCTGACGGTATACTCGATAGGGGGCAACACCTGTAGCAAGATCTCAACGCCCGGCACCTGTGCCTCAAAGCGCGCATCATTTACCACCACTTTGACCAACTCATGCAAATCGAAATACTCGTCATCGTCAGCCAGAAGGTGGTTTTCAGCTCGTGAAAGTGCCAGCAACTCACCAATCATCTTATCCAACCGTTCCGATTCATGCTCAATACGCTGTAATGAGCTTTCAACATTGCCGGGATTCTGGTGCGCTAAGCCAATCGCCAGTTGCAAACGCGCCAGCGGAGAACGCAACTCATGGGACACATCATGCAGTAGTTGTTCCCGCGCACTGACCAGAGCTTCGAGCCGTTCGGCCATTGAGTCAAAGTCACGTGCAACTTCGGTCAGCTCATCATGACGCCGCCGCATTACCGGCAGCAATCGTACCGACAAATCCCCCTGTGCCACCCGTTCAAAACCGGCACGTAACTGGCGCATCGGCCGCGTTAGATTCCAGGCTAATAACGCACTGAAGAACAAACCACCTAATACGCCCATCCAAATCATAGGGATAGGAATATTCAGTATTTCATGGCGCTTTTCATCGGGGCCACCCTGCTGATTAACGGGGCGCAAGCCATCGATGTCGTAACTGACGCGATAGTTTTGTCCATCAGGGCCTTGGGCCCAAGTGGTAACCTCACGACGATAAAACTCAGGTTCACCGCCTTGGGGAATCGATTTCCCGGTAAGCGCCTCTTCAGTCAACGGTGGCAGCGCCGCCACCGGTAATACAGAAAAATGGGCTTTAGCTGCCTCCGACCAGTTAGCTGTCATGGTACTTAGCGCAGGCAAACCACCGGAATGTAATACCGACGCCGCCGAGGCAACCTGTAATTTGGCAATTTGCCGCACCATTTCACGCTCAGGGGGTTCATGGCGATTGCCGTAAAAGGAGAACACCAGCCACAGCATCTGGGTCATTAAAATAAAGGTAAACCAAAAACCCAGCAGAATTTTCCAAAACAACCGTCCGCGCATAAGCAATCTCACTCCACCCAAGGCTATTATCTGATGCGATAACCAATACTACGTACCGTTTCAATATTCAGATTGTTCCCCGGCAGGGCTGCAAGTTTTTGACGTATATTGCTGATATGCACATCAACACTGCGGTCATAGGCTTCCCGTGGTCGGCCTAATCCTTTATCGGATAACTCATCTTTGGTAACCACCCGCTCTGGTGAACGCAACAGCAGTTCCAACAAGTTAAATTCCGATGCAGTCAGATCAAACGGTTTACCCTGCCATTCACTGCTGCGCGTTGACGGGTTGAGTGTGAGGTCGCCATGGCTGATGATACTGTCATCGGCTGACGGCATTTCAGGATGTTCATCAAAGCGGCGCAATACTGCGCGCAAGCGTGCGACTAGCTCACGGGGATAACAGGGTTTAGGCATATAGTCATCTGCCCCCATTTCCAGCCCGATAACCCGGTCAATATTATCCCCTTTGGCGGTTAACATAATGATCGGTAAGCGACTTTTTTTACGCACTTGCCGCAAAACATCAATACCACTCATATCAGGCAACATAATATCGAGGATCAAGGCGGTATAGTCTCCAGATAAGGCAGCGGCAATACCCGCTTTACCGGTCAATACCAATTCGGCATTAAAGCCCTCACCGCTCAGGTATTCTCTCAGCATAGTGCCCAGTTCCACATCATCATCGACTAACAAAATCTTCATTTTTAACTCTCCTGCCTGATTTCGGCTATTTTCATGCCTATTTGACTCGCGCGCAGCCGGTTTTACTCAATCCTTACATATTCTTGAATCTCACTTAACTCACACTCATCGGTGTTGGCGGTAAATTATCCCCCCTACATTTGGTTTCACCGTTTTCTTCATTGTGGTTCAAGGATCTTTGATTGATTATGCAACAGGTTACAAGGTCGAAACGACGCTTTATCGGGCTGGCTGTACTGCTGCTGATAGCGGGCGGCGTGCTGCTATTCAGATTGATTTCACCGGCGGATAAACCCGCTTACATCACCGCCGCCGCCGAAACTCGCACTCTGGAACAAACTGTCTTGGCTGATGGCACCATCAAGGCACAAAAACAAGTCACTGTTGGGGCTCAGGTTTCAGGGCAAATCAAAGCGCTCCATGTCACCCTAGGACAGCAGGTTGAGAAAGGCCAGTTAGTGGCTGAAATTGATGACCTGACTCAGCAAAATACCCTGAAAGATGCCGAAGAAGCGCTGAAAAATGTGCTCGCCCAACGAGCGGCGAAAGTGGCAACACAGAAAAACAACCTATTGACCTACCAGCGGCAGCAGCAAATTTTGGCCAAAGGTCTCGGCGTACGCGCTGATTTTGATAGCGCCAAAGCCACATTAGAAAGCACTCAGGCGGAAATTACTGCGCTCGATGCCCAGATTGCACAGGCGGAAATTGCCGTCAGTACCGCCAAACTCAATCTTGGGTACACTAAAATCAGCTCACCCATCACAGGTACAGTGGTGGCTATCCCGGTTGAAGAGGGGCAAACCGTCAACGCAGTACAAAGTGCGCCAACGATTATCAAAGTCGCTCAGCTCGACACCATGACGATAGAAGCACAAATTTCTGAGGCTGACGTGGTGAAAGTTAAAGCCGGTATGCCGGTTTACTTCACTATTTTAGGTGAGCCGGAAGAACGATTCAGTGCCACGCTGCGAGCAATAGAACCGGCGCCTGATTCGATCAACGATGAAACCACCACCACCTCATCCAGCTCCAGTAGCAGCTCCAGCTCCAGTAGCACTGCCATTTATTATAACGGCCTGTTTGATGTTGCTAACCCAAATGGCGCGTTACGAATCTCAATGACCGCGCAGGTCTACATCGTGCTCAACAAAGCCGAGAACGCCATCGTTATACCCGCGACCGCATTAAACAACGTAAAAGGAAAGTATCAGGTTCAAGTGGTGAGCAACAACGGCAACATCGGTTGGCGTGAAGTGACCGTTGGGCTAAATAACAATGTTGATGCACAGATCCTCTCAGGCCTGCAAGCCGGAGAACAGGTGATCGTCAGCCAAGGCAGCAGTACCACCGCCAACAATAAGGCCCAACGTATGGGGCCGCCGATGGGGATGTAACTGATGCCAGAGCTCAACCACAGTAAGATCTTACTTCAGCTTGATAATGTCAGCCGTGAATTTATTAATGGCGAACAGACGGTTCAAGTGCTGAAAAATATCAACCTAACTATTTACCGCGGAGAAATGGTGGCGATTGTTGGCGCATCAGGCTCCGGTAAATCAACGCTAATGAATATTCTCGGTTGTCTGGATAAACCCAGCGCAGGCGAATATCTGGTCGCTGGCCGGATCCCGCAACATTTGGACCGTGATGCGCTCGCTGAACTGCGCCGTGAACATTTTGGCTTTATCTTTCAGCGCTACCATCTGCTAAATGATTTGAGTGCGCGGGAGAATGTGGAAATTCCGGCAATTTACGCCGGTATCAATCGCGAGGAACGTAAAAAGCGAGCCGCCAGCCTGTTGTCTCGCCTCGGTCTGGCCGAGCGGCTGGATTATCGCCCAAGCCAGCTTTCCGGTGGGCAGCAGCAGCGGGTCAGTATTGCCAGGGCACTAATGAACGGCGGGGAAGTTATTCTGGCCGACGAGCCCACCGGAGCACTTGATACTCACAGTGGTCATGAAGTTTTAAATATCCTTAAAGACTTACACCAGCAAGGCCACACCGTGGTAATTGTCACCCACGATATGTCGATTGCAGAACATGCGCAGCGAATTATTGAATTGAGAGATGGCGAGGTCATTGCTGACCGACAAATGCAGTCGACAACATCAGTAAGTACAGCAACCGTCGCACAAGAACCAGACATTGCCAATAAACCACTACTCACCTCGTGGAAAGCGCAGCGCGACCGCCTACAAGAGGCGTTTAAAATGGCAATACTGGCGATGGCCGCACAGCGTTTGCGCACCGTACTGACCATGCTGGGGATTATTATTGGCATTGCCTCGGTGGTATCGGTGGTGGCACTAGGAAAAGGTTCGCAACAACAGGTTCTGGCTAATATCAATGCGATGGGGACCAGCACGCTGGAGATTTTCCCCGGCAAGGATTTTGGTGATATGCGCTCAGCGGCGATCCATACTCTACGGGCGACCGACGCGGATGCCCTGGCACAACAAGGTTATATTCACAGCGTGACACCAACGGTTTCGACCAGCACCACGCTACGTTATGGTAATAAATCGGTCAGTGGCACCGTCAATGGGGTCGGTGAGCAATATTTTCTGGTGCGTGGCTACAATATCAACCAGGGAATGGCCTTTAACCGTGCTAGCGTCGATGGCCTGATGCAAGAGGCAGTCATTGATGAAAACACCCGCGATAAGCTGTTTGCCCAGGGCGAAAACCCCATCGGAAAAGTTATCTTACTTGGCGCTCTGCCCTGCCGCGTGATTGGTGTGGCGGCCAAGAAACAAAGTGGTTTTGGTAGCGACGAGAACCTCAATGTGTGGATCCCCTATACGACGGCGATGAAACGTATGCTCGGCCAGTCTTATCTCAAGAGTATTACCGTGCGGGTGAACGATGATATTGATCTGGCGAATGCTGAGCAGGGTGTAACAAAATTGCTCACTCAACGTCACGGGACACAGGATTTCTTCGTGATGAATACCGACAGTATCCGTCAAACCATTAAGAAGACCACCTCAACCATGACATTGCTGGTATCAATGATTGCGGTTATTTCCTTGGTCGTTGGTGGTATTGGAGTGATGAATATTATGTTGGTATCGGTCACCGAACGTACTAAAGAAATAGGCGTGCGGATGGCGGTTGGTGCCCGTGCCAGCGATATTATGCAGCAGTTTTTGATAGAAGCGGTATTAGTGTGCTTATTGGGCGGCGGCCTTGGCGTAATATTATCGCTAGCAATCGGCCTGATATTCAGTCAGTTCAGTAGTAACTTTTCAATGGTTTATTCAACAACATCCATCATGATGGCCTTTATATGTTCTAGTTTGATTGGGATTATTTTTGGTTTTTTCCCTGCCAAACGGGCAGCCGAGATGGACCCTATCAGGGCTTTAGAGCGGGAGTGAAGATGATTGGGGATATTAGGATCATCATCTATATCCCCTTCAATAGACTAACAATCAATACAATCTCGATATTATTTATCGATAAAATAGAGAAACATAAAAATAACAGCAGCCTATATCAACAAC